>NZ_KV792401.1:0-42120 GCF_001808215.1 Serratia sp. HMSC15F11 | reverse complement strand
GGTTTAAGGCTTACAATAAAAACACCGGGGTTAACGCCCCGGTGTTTTTTTTATGTCTGCAAGAAAAAGGCTTACGCTGACTTGGGTTTGCCGCTCAGGTTGGCCCACATGAATTCGCTTACCAGCGCGCTGTGGAACGCCGCCTGCTGCTTGTCGGCGGCGGCGCTGTGCCCGCCTTGCGTATTTTCATAGAAATAGGCCTGCTGATACCCCATCGCCTGCATGCGCGCGGCCATTTTGCGGGCGTGGGCCGGGTTGACCCGATCGTCGCTGGTCGCGGTATAGAACAGCACCGGCGGATAGGCCGTCTGCGCCTGAATGTTGTGGTACGGCGAGAAGGTCTTGATGTAGGCCCACTCCTCCGGCTTGCTCGGGTCACCGTATTCGGCGATCCACGACGCGCCGGCGGAAAGCCGGGTATAGCGCTGCATGTCCAGCAGCGGCACTTCGCAGACGATGCAGCCGAACAGCTGCGGATACAGCGTCAGCATATTGCCCACCAACAGGCCGCCGTTGCTGCCGCCGCGCGCCCCCAGATGCGGCGCCGAGGTCACCTTGCGTGTGATGAGATCTTCGGCCACGGCGGCAAAATCCTCGTAGGCACGATGGCGGTTCTGCTTGAGCGCCGCCTGGTGCCAGGCCGGGCCGTATTCGCCGCCGCCGCGGATGTTGGCCACCACGTACACCCCGCCGCGCTCCAACCAGGCCGGCGCCTTGCCGCCGAGATAGCCCGGCAGCAGCGGCACTTCAAACCCGCCGTAGCCATACAGCAGCGTCGGCGTGCTGCCGTCCGGTTTGAGATCTTTGGCGGCAATCTGGAAATACGGCACGCGGGTGCCGTCCTTGGAACGCGCAAAATGCTGGCTCACCTGGTAGCCTGACGCGTCAAAATCCTGCGGCGCCTGTTTCAGCAGCGTCGCCTCACCGCCGTCGAGATTGCCCATGTACAGCGAAGTCGGCTGCAGGAACCCGCTGACGGTCAGGAAATAGGCGTTGCTCTCTTCGTCGATGCCGCCGGCGGAAATGGTGCTGATGGCGCCGGGGTTGCCCAGCGGGCGACGTTGCCAGCTGCCGCCCTGCGGCGTCAGCACTTCCAGCCGGTTGACCACGTTATCCATGATGCTGAGGATCAGATGATCGCGGGTGCCGCTGTAGCCGCTCAGCGCCTGCTCCGCCGTCGGGGTAAACAGCAGTTGCAGCTCGCGCTTGCCCGCCAGATAGTCATCGAAGTTGGCCGCCAGCAGCGCGCCGGACGGATAACGCTTGCCGCCCACCTCCCAGTCGCTGCTCGGTTTGATCAGCAGCCATTCCCGATGCGTGTCCAGCTCGGCGTCGGCCGGGATATCGATTTTTTTCTGCCGGCCGTCCTGCATCAGCAGGAAATAGTCGCGGCGATAGAAATCCAGGCTGCGGCCGACGAAATCGCGCTCAAAGCCCGGCGTGCGATCGTGATAGGCGAAGACCGCCATGTCCTCGGGCTGCGCTTCGTACAGCGTTTCGGCGGCGCTCAGCGGCGTGCCGCGCCGCCAGCGTTTGGCGATGCGCGCGTAACCGGATTGGGTCATCGATCCGGGGCCGAAATCGGTGGCGATGAACAGCGTGTCCCGATCGACCCAGGAGACCCGGCTTTTCGCCACCGGCACGTTGAAGCCGTCCTTGACGAAGCGTTTGGCCACCAGATCGAATTCGCGGATTTCGGTGGCGTCACCGCCGTCCGGCGACAGCTGCATCAGGCAATAGCGGTATTCCGGCGCCAGCGGTTGTGAGCCCTGATAGACCCAATCCTTGCCCTCCGCCTTACCCAACGCATCGATATCCAGCACCGTCTCCCAGGCCGGTTTGGCCTTGCGGTACTCGTCCAGCGTGGTGCGCCGCAGCAGGCCGCGCGGGTTGGCCTGATCCTGCCAGAAGTTGTAATAGTACTCGCCGCGCTTGCTCACCCACGGGATTTGGGTGTCTTTATTAAGGATATCCAACACCTCGCGCTCAATGCGCTGAAAGTCTTCGCCCTGACCGAAACGCGCCACGGTGCGTTGATTTTCCTGCTGCACCCATTGCAGCGCTTTTTTACCCTGCAGCTCTTCCAGCCACAGGAATTCATCGCCGGCGGCCGCGCCGCCTTCCGCCGCCATCGCCAGGCGGATACTGTTGGGTAATGAAGTCATCGCGAATACGGCTCCTGCGGTTTGCGCACTGAGTTTAATGAACTGACGTCGATTGGTGACCGGCAAAATCAAGCTCCTTTTGAGTCGACTGCAACGCCGCCCCGTCGTGGGCGACAGCCTGTGAAATAAGAGTCATTTTCAACAAGGTAGGCGTTTGGCGGCGCGGAGTCAAAGCCCACGGCCGCCGCGTTGAGTCAGGATTGAGGATAGTGGATCAGATCGTGGATACGCACCGTTTGTGAACTGGCGTTGCGGTAAGCGTGCGGCCGATCGGCCTGAAAGCGCATCGCCTCGCCGGCGGCCAGGCTGCGCCATTCGCCGTCTATCGCCAACTCCAACCGGCCGCTGATCACGATGACATGCTCGATCACGCCCGGCTCATGGGGTGACGACTCGCTGAGCGCGCCCGGCGCAAGATCGATGACGAACATATCGAAACCCAGCTGGCGATCGTAGGGAAACAGCGGCACCACGCGCATATCGGCGTTGTCCTGATCGTACACCGGCAGATCGCCGTAACGGTGCAGCGTCGCCTGCTGCTGCGCGGGGGAGGCCTCAAGAAAAGCGGAGAACGCCACGTTGAAACCGGTGGCGATCTTCCACAGCGTCGCCACCGTCGGGCTGGATTCGCCGCGTTCGATCTGCCCGAGCATCGCCTTGCTGACGCCGGTGTATTCCGCCGCCTGCGTCAGGCTCCAACCGCGCTGTGCGCGCAGCGTACGAAGGGTGTGTGCCAAATGGCCGGCAAGTTCCTGCATCCAGTTCTCCTCTGCGTGTCGAGCCCGATTATACCCGCTTGTGCGCTATAACGCACGGTGCTATGCTGATTTCTCAACGTGCGTTATAACGCACAATCACCGATTGGAGCCACTCATGCGCCCAGCCCTTTCCCTGCGCCATCTGACCCTGCCCGCCATCATGGCCGGCTTTGTCGCCGTTCTGGTGGGTTACACCAGCTCCGCCGCGATCATTTTCCAGGCCGCCGCCGCCGCGGGTGCCACGCCGGCGCAGATCGGCGGCTGGCTGAGCGCGCTGGGGATCGCGATGGGCGTCACCTCGCTCGGACTCTCGCTTTACTACCGTACCCCGATCCTCACCGCCTGGTCGACGCCCGGCGCGGCGCTGCTGGTCACCAGCCTGCCCGGCACCCCGATCAACGAGGCGATCGGCGTGTTTATCTTCGCTTCCGGTCTGATCTTGCTGTGCGGCGTCACCGGGCTGTTCGCCCGCCTGATGGACTACATTCCGCAGGCGATTTCCGCCGCGATGTTGGCGGGGATCTTGCTGCGTTTCGGTCTGGACGCCTTCGCTTCGCTGCAGCTCAATTTCCCTCTGAGCGCCGGCATGGGGCTGGCCTATCTGCTCAGCCGCCGTTATCAGCCGCGCTACGCCATCGTGCTGACGCTGGCGGCCGGGCTGGCGATCGCCGCGTTGCAGGGCAATATCCAGCTGACGCAGCATGCGCCGGCGTTCGCCATGCCGGAATTTACCGCGCCGCACTTCAGCTGGCCGACGCTGCTGGGCATCGGCGTACCCTTCTTCGTGGTGACCATGGCTTCGCAGAACGCTCCCGGCATCGCCACGCTGCAGGCGGCGGGCTACCGCGTGCCTACGTCACCGCTGATCGCCTGGACGGCGCTGACCGCGTTACTGCTGGCGCCGTTCGGCGGCTTCTCGGTGTGCATCGCCGCGATCACCGCCGCTATCTGCATGGGGCCGGACGTGCATCCCGATCCGCAGCGGCGCTATATGGGCGCGGTGGCCGCCGGCGGTTTCTACCTGCTGGCCGGGCTGTTCGGCGGCGCCATCGGTCTGCTGTTCAGCGCGTTGCCGGTCGCCCTGATCCACACCATCGCCGGGCTGGCGCTGCTCGGCACCATCGGCGGCAGCCTGCAGCGCGCGCTGCATGATGAGAAACAGCGCGACGCAGCGCTGATCGCCTTCCTCATCACCGCCTCCGGCGTCACATTACTGGGCATCGGTTCGGCCTTCTGGGGCATTGTCGGCGGCGCCATCGCCCATCTGCTGCTGTCGCTGCCGCGGCGAGGAACGGCAGCATGAGATGCCAAACGCACGCCGTGCATTGACAAGCTCGGCGGCGACGCCTTCACTTGGTGGGCACACTGCGTTTCCCGCACGAGACCCGCATGAAAGAAAAGGAACAATGGTCCCAGGTCGATCGCTATATCGCAGACAGCCTGGTAGAACAAGATGATGCCCTGTTGCAGGCGCTGGCGACCAACGCCGCCGCCGGGCTGCCGGCGCATGATGTGGCGCCGAATCAGGGCAAACTGCTGCAGCTGTTCGCCCGCATGGTGAACGCCAAACGCATTTTGGAAATCGGCACGTTGGGCGGCTACAGCACCATCTGGCTGGCGCGCGCGCTACCGGCGGGTGGCAAATTGATCACGCTGGAAGCGGATGAAAGCCACGCCGCCGTCGCCCGCCAGAATATCACTCGCGCCGGCCTCGACGGCCTGGTTGAGCTGCGCGTCGGCCCCGCCATGACTCACCTGCCGACGCTGCACACCCTGGCCCCCTTTGATCTCATCTTCATCGACGCCGACAAACCCAGCAACCCCGATTACCTGCGTTGGGCGCTTAAACTCGCGCGCCCAGGCACGGTGATTATCGGTGACAACGTGGTGCGCGATGGCGCAGTCACCGACGCCGCCAGTACGGACGCCCGTGTACAAGGCGTACGCGAGTTCTTCACGATGATGGCGCAGGAACCCCGCTTGACCGCCACCGCCTTGCAAACCGTGGGCAGCAAGGGCTGGGACGGATTTTCTCTGGCTATCGTCAATTTTTAAGTGACAATGTCACCAAGGAAGCCTATGACTGAGAAAGCCGCGCTGTTAGCTCAGCGCTTGATACGCAATGTCGAACGGGTAGATAAGCAACACGATCGGCGGCCGCCGCTGTATGACAGCGTCGGCGCTCGCCTCGGCACCGGCACCGCCGCCAACAAGCTGGGCGCCTCCTTCGATTGCGTGGCGCCGGGCATGCGTTCCTGCCCCTACCATTTTCACTACGCTCAGGAGGAAATGTTCATCATTCTGGAAGGCAGCGGTACGCTGCGGGTGGCCGGAGAAATGCTGCCGATCGTCAGCGGGGATGTCATCTTCATTCCGCCGGGCCCGGAATACCCGCACCAGATCATCAACACCTCCGATGCGCCGCTGAAGTACCTGTCCGTCAGCACGCGCGAGCAGCCGGAGCTGGTGATGTACCCGGATTCCGGTAAATATCAGGCGATGGCGCGCAGCGCAGACGGCGAGCAGGTACGCTACCTGCAGCGCCCTTCAACCTCGCTCGATTACTGGCAGGATGAACCCTGAATCGCCGTCCGGCAGCGGGAGATCCAATGCGCGCGCCGCCAGCTCGGCCACGCGGAAGTCGATATCCGCCGCCTGCCCGTCTTCCATAAACCAGGCGGCGGAGAGCCCCGACCAGGCCAGGATCCATTGCAGCAAGCGCCGGCGCTCCAGCCCGGCCAAGCGACAGACCTGTTCCACGCGCCGCTGGAAAATGGCCGGATCGGTGGCGATGCCGTAGTTGGGATTACAGAAGATATTGGCGTAATCGAAGCCCCGTTCGCCGTACAAACGCTTGGGATCGATCGCCAGCCAGCCGCGTTCGCCGAAGTCCAGCACGTTGTCATGGTGGATATCGCCGTGCAGCACGCTTTCTTCTCGCGGGCTGCTCAGCAGCTCCGCCGCCGCCGTGGCGCTGAGACGCAGCATGCCGCCGTGCGCCTGCGCCGCCGGCCACAGCGAGCTGAACCACGCCTGCAGCGGGATCAGCTCGGGCAACGGCGCGGCACGCGGCGCATGCAACGCGGCGATCGCCCGACAAAGGATCTGCGTGGCCTGCTCATCGTCGCCGTCACGCACCAGCTGCGCCAGCGAACCTTCACCCTGCGCGCGCTCCAGCAGAATACCGTCGTCGTGCCACGCCAGCACCTGCGCGGCGCCTTCTCCGCGCCACCAGCACATCAGCTGGCCGCCGAAGCGCTCTTCCTGTTCGCGGGCGATCTTTAACATAGCCGCCTCGCCCCGGTAACGCACAGGCATCAGCAAACTGCTGTGGGTTTCGAAGGCTTTGCCGTCCTGTTCCAGTTGCCAGCGTTGCAGGTAGGGAGTAAAAAGCGGGTTCATCGTCTCATGCGTCCTTGTGGCCGATCTGCGCCGCACTGTCACATTCGCGTGAGAGACGACGTATAAAATAAAGAGGGATGATACTCTCAAATATCATCGGTGTGCGGCGTCTGGCCGCCGTTTCCTCAGTATCCTAACCAAGTTTGTCGATTTTTTTAACCGGTCTTGCGCGGGGTTTGATCATGACATCATTAAAACGCACGAATTATCCGCAGTTGCCCACGCCGGGCGGCCCCTATGTGCATGCGGTGCGCCACGGCGATCGCCTGTACGTGTCGGGATTGACGGCCTTCGCCACCGACGCGCAAGGCTTGAGCGCGCCAGAACAGACGCAGGAGATCCTCGAACAGCTGGCAACCATCGCCGCCAGCGAAGGCGTGAATCTCAAGGCATTGATTAAAATCAGCGTTTTCCTGACCGACATTGCCGATCTGGCGGGCGTGCGCCCGGTGCTGTTTGACTATTTCGATGGCGCGCTGCCGGCCTGTTCATTGGTGGCGGTCAGCGCGTTGTTCTCACCGCAGGTGTGCGTAGAGATAGAGGCGGTGATGGCGTTGCAATAATGCGCGGCTAGAGCGCGCCCTCATCCGGCACACAGGGGCCGATCTTGAACCAGGCTTTGGCGATCTGCCCCTGTTCCACTTCGTAGATGGCGATGACATCCATTTTGCCGCGCCCCTGCGGGAAGTTGCGCGTCACCACTTCCTGATCGACCACCATGTTCCCCACCGCCATGCGTTTTATCCGTTCGCCATACAGACTCGGCTCCTGGAAACGCACCAGATGCCGTTCGCGGATCGCCGCCTTGCCGCTGGCCAGCAGCGTGTCGGGATGCTCGTAATACTGCGCGTCGTCCGCCCAGCAGGCCATGAAGGCGTCGATGTCGCGGGCGTTATAGGCGTCAAGCTGTTGTTGAACCACATCCTGCGGGCGTGCCGTTTTATCGTTCATCACATCCTCCTGCCGAAGTTAACCGCCGCATGTATCGAACCCATCACGTTAACCGCCCAGTGCTGCAGCTTGATGACACGGCGAGAGTTGAATAAAAACCCAAAAATAGCGAATAAATAACCTACCACGCCCAATGAACAATTCAAGCACCCGCGCACAAATTTTCTGCGCCGCGCCAGGGGCGGTGAAAACCGCATGGCACCGCGCGTTAATCTTTGCGGCGGTGAGGGAAATTCTGCTAATTTAGCGTGAAAAGCCTGATGATAACGAAACGCTATGCAGCAAAAACAGGTGTTGGACGAAGCCAGACAGTTAAAGCGACTCAACGCCGCCACGCGGCGTCAATCCCATATGTATAAATGGATCGCGCTGATTGCGGCGCTGGATGCGCTGCTGGTATTTTGGTATGACCGGGATATGCGCAACGTCACCTTCTCGGGAGCGGTTGCGCTGGTGTGCGGCTATCTGTGGATCCGCGATCGCAACAAGGCCCGGGGTTACCGGCGCGAGTTCGACCGCAAATTCGGCAAGCGCAGCGGCGATTAAGGCTGCATCGCTTCCAACACTTTAGCGCTGTCGACAATCTGCACAAACTTCACGATTTTGCCGGCGCGCAGCGTATAAATATGCGCAAAAGAGGCGCTGAAGGATTTGCCGGTGGCCCGGTAGGTGCCGTGATAAAAACCTTGCGCGATCACATTGTCACCGGCGTCGTAAAAGTGGTCGACATCGGCGCGGTAGCCTTGCCATTCGCTGCCCAGGCGCTGATGCACATTCTTGATGATATTTTCCGGGCCGATATAGGTACCGGCGTAGGGGAAACCGGCGGCCTCGGTCCACTCGGCATCGGGGGCCAGCGCAGCCAGCAGATTACGGCCGTTTTCTTCGGAACTGCCTTCATAGGTTGCGCGCACTATCTCAAGAGGGGTTGGCATGTCTCTTCTCCAATGGCTGATGAGGATATTCCGGCCATCCCCGCGGACACAGGCTCTCACCAAGCGGAGACGGCGGAATGCGGCTATTCTAGGTTGCTTGTTTCGCTGCAAAAACCGCAGTTATGACAATAGTGGGTTGCACTTTAGTAAACAATAGCCGTTTTACTGTCATTCTCCCGGCATCCGGCGCGGCTATGCTGATTGACCGATTTCCCCCAACAGGAGCTGAACGTGTCTTTACCCTCGCTGACGCAAGAGCTGTTACAACCTTTCTCCCCCTACCAGGCGCTGGCGCAAACGCTGCTGCCGCTGACCCTCGAGTCGGACGACGGTTCGCATGACGTCGCGCACCTGCACCGAGTCTGGAAGAACTGCCGCCGAATCAGCAAGCTGGAAGGCGGCGACCGCCGCATTCTCTGCGCGGCAGTGCTGCTGCACGACGCCGTCGCGGTGGAAAAAAACTCGCCGCAGCGTCATCTGGCCTCGCGCATGGCGGCGCAGCAGGCCACGCTGACGCTGACCCGACTGGAATGGGCGCCGGCGGATATCGCGGCGGTGGCCCATGCTATCGAAGCGTACAGTTTTTCCGCCAGCATCCCCCCGCAAACGCTGGAGGCGAGGATCCTGCAGGACGCCGATCGTCTCGACGCCATTGGCCTGATCGGCGTGGCGCGCTGCTTCTATATCGGCGGCCGCATGCGCAGCGCGCTGTATGATGCCGCCGACCCGCGTGCCGAACATCGCCAATACGACGACAAACGTTTCAGCCTGGATCACTTCGAAACCAAGCTGTTCAAACTGCAAGACAGCTTCCAGACCGCCGCCGGGCGGCACATGGCCGAGCTGCGCACCGAACGCATGCGACGCTTTGTCGACGATCTGCTGGAAGAGGTGTAACGTGGGCTTACCGGGCATTTTCGTTATGCCCATAACATTTTCGGTCACATAACACCGTTAAACTGAAAACCAACTTCACCGAACGGGCGGCACAGATGAAAAAGTTGACGTTGAAAGAGATGACGGAAAGCGAACAGCGGGAAGTTAAAACCGAACTGGACAAGGCACGCAAAAGTCACGGCAGGCCACTGACCAACGCCGAACAACACAAGGTCAAGGACGAGGTGGTGACGCGCATCATGGCCGCCAGAGCGAAACTCGCCAAGGCTGAGCGCGCGGAACGCAAGGCCAACCGCTACCGGCCGAGCGGCGACACCTTCAGTTGGTCCGCTACCATCGGCTCCCGCCCGCCGCGCTGAGCCGTCCAAACCCTCCCCGCCGCCGCGGGGATTTTTATTTATTAGCCAAACTCATCCTCGCTACCGAATCATGAATAACAATGTTATCAATCTGTTGTAAATTGACAGCCTGATGAAGACTATTCATTATCACCCCACTTCCCCTTTTCACGAGACTGCCATGGCCTACCCACGTAACGCTGACATGCTGATGACGCCCGCGTTGCCTATTGGCGGTTTGGCGGCGGTAAAATCGAAGAAACAGACGCTCATTTGACCGGGGCGAGCTGTCCCGTCAGATGAGCTGACTGGATGGCACGCAACGCCCCGCCTTCAATTTTCTCATCTGGCTTCTCTGTCGGTCACACAGAAGGAATATTTTATGGCCTCATTTTCGGGTATTTGGGTGGCGATGGTTACCCCTTTCAATCACGATGCCGTCGATCTGCCGGCGGTGAAACGCCTGGCGCGGCACCTGCTCGACGCCGGCATCGAGGGTCTGGTGGTCTGCGGCTCCACCGGTGAAGCCGCCGCGCTGAGCAAAGAAGAACAGCTGGCGGTGCTCGATGCCGTGCTGGAAGTGGCGCCCGCCCATCAGGTGGTGATGGGCCTGTCCGGCAATAATATGGTCGCCACGCTGCAAATGCAGCAGGCCATTCAGCTGCGCGACATCGCCGGCGTGCTGATCCCGGCGCCTTACTACATCCGCCCTTCGCAATGCGGCCTGATCGACTATTTCACCCAGCTGGCCGACGCCTCAACCGTGCCGGTGATCCTGTACAACATTCCGCAGCGCACCGGCATCGCCATGGAGCTGGCCACGCTGCGCCGGCTCGCACGCCACCCGCGCATCGTCGCCATCAAGGACTGCGGCGGCAGCCCTGACGCCACCATGGCGCTGATCGCCGACGGCGAGATCGATGTGATGACCGGGGAAGACAATCTGATCCTCACCACGCTGTGCCTCGGCGGCACCGGTGCCATCTCCGCCGCGGCCCATGTTCACCCGGAACGCTTCGTTCAGCTGACTCAGCAGGTCGCCGCCGGCGATCTGGCCGCGGCGCGCAGCAACTTCTATGAGCTGCTGCCGATGATCCACCAGATGTTCAGCTTCCCCAATCCGGCGCCGGTCAAGACGGTGCTGGCCCAGCAGGGGCTGATCGCCAACGAGCTGCGCTCGCCGATGCAGGTGGCGCCGCAGGCGCTGCAGCAGCAGATCGCCGCAACGCTGGCGCAGCTGCAGCCCGCCGAGGCGATCATCGGTTAAATTTGTTAGCTAAGCCGCTGTAATTTTGGCGCTATGGGACTACGATGAGAGGTTAAGCATGCCCGTCATTCGTCATCAACAAGGAGCTTCCGATGAAACTGTTCTATAAAGCCGGCGCCTGTTCGCTGTCCCCGCATATCGTGCTGCGTGAGGCAGGGCTGGATTTTACGGCGGAGAAGGTCGACCTGGCGCAGAAGAAAACCGAGAGCGGCGCCGATTACCTCACCATCAACCCCAAGGGACAGGTACCGGCGCTGCAGCTGGATGACGGCAGCCTGCTGACCGAGGGCGTGGCGATCGTGCAATACCTGGCGGACCGCGTGCCGGACCGCAACCTGATCCCGGCGGCGGGCACTCTGTCGCGCTACCACGCGATCGAATGGCTGAACTACATCGCCACCGAGCTGCACAAAGGATTCAGCCCGCTGTTCAATCCGAAAACGCCCGAGGAATATAAAACCATCGCGCGCGCCAAGCTGGAGCAGCAGTTCAGCTATCTGGATTCGGTGCTGGCGAAGCAGCACTTCCTGTTGGGAAGCCGTTTCAGCGTGGCTGACGCCTACCTGTTCACCGTGTTGCGTTGGGCGTTTGCCCTGCAGTTCGACGTGCGCAAGCACGCCCATCTGGCGGCCTGGTTCGATCGCGTTGCGGCGCGCCCGGCGGTAGATGCGGCGCTGAACGCCGAAGGATTGAAGTAAACATTCGGCCCCGGTGGCTGTCGCCGGGGCCGAATGCCACTTACAGTTTGACCGCTTTGAACTCGCTGCGCGGCTGCACGATCCGATCCTGCGCCGCCACCACCTGCAGTTCGTACTCACCCATCTCCTGCGTGGTCAGCATCACCTCATACACGGCGGCGGTGACGTGCTCCAGCGCTTTATCCAGCGCCTCGCCCTTCAGCAGATCCACCAGCAGCAGACCGCTGGTCAAATCGCCGACGCCGACCGGCTGACGCGCGCCGAAGTCCACCAGCGGCCGGCTGATGTGCCAGGCCTCGTCCGCCGTCACCAGCAGCATTTCGAAACAGTCGGCGTGATAGCCGGCGCGGGCCAGATGCTTGACCAGCACCAGCCGCGGCCCTTTGGCGATCAGCGCGCGGGCGGCCTGCACCGCATCGGCCACGTCGGCGACGGCCATCTGGCTCAGCATCTCCAATTCCAGCAGGTTCGGCGCCATCATGTCGCTGCACGGCAGCGCCTGGCGGCAGTGAAACTCGGCCACACCCGGTGCCACGATGCAGCCCTTTTCCGGATGCCCCATCACCGGATCGCAGAAATACCAGGCATTCGGGTTCGCCTGCTTAACCTGACGCACGATCTCCAGAATATGGTCGCCCTGCTCCGGCGAACCGATATAGCCACTCAACACCGCATCACAGCGTTTCAGCTGATCGATATTGGCGATGCCCTGCGCGATCTCGGTCAGGTGGCCGGCCGGCATGACGCAGCCGGTCCACTGACCGTATTGCGTATGGTTGGAGAACTGCACCGTGTTCAGCGGCCAGACGTTGACGCCCATGCGGCGCATCGGGAACTCCGCCGCACTGTTGCCGGCGTGACCAAACACCACGTGCGACTGGATAGAAAGAATGTTTTTCATCGACAGAACTCGTTCGGAATACGGCAGCCGGGCGGCTGCCCAAAAATAAAGGGGCCGCCAGGGCCCCTTACCGTCATTATTCGTTATTGCCAATCCACCAGGCAGTAGTGTTTCTTGCCGCGGCGCAGCAGCGTGTAGCGGCCGAACAGACGGTCTGAATCGCTGAAGCGGTATTCGGCATCGGACTGTTTCTCGCCGTTGATGGTCACCGCGTTGGAACCGATCATGGTGCGCGCCTGGCCGCGTGACGGCACCAGTTCGGCATTCACCAACGCCTGCTGCAGATCGGCGTCGCCATCCAGTTTGATGGTCGGCATGCCGTCCTGCGCCAGCTGGGCGAAGTCCGCTTCGGTCATGTCGTGCAGCGCGCCGGAGAACAGGCTCTGGGTGATGCGCTTCGCGGCCGCCAGGCCTTCCGCACCGTGCACCATGCCGGTCACTTCTTCCGCCAGCACGTACTGGGCGCGTGGCGCCTTGCCGCTGTTCTTGTCTTCTTCTTCCAGCGCGTTGATGTCTTCCAGGCTCATGAAGGTGAAGAACTTCAGGAAGCGGTAGACGTCGGCATCGGCGGTGTTGATCCAGAACTGGTAGAACTTGTACGGGCTGGTTTTTTCCGGCGCCAGCCAGACCGCGCCGCCTTCGGTTTTACCGAACTTGGTGCCGTCTGCTTTGGTGATCAACGGCACGGTCAGACCGAACACCTGCTTCTGGTGCTGGCGACGCGTCAGATCGATACCCGAAGTGATGTTGCCCCACTGATCGGAACCGCCGATCTGCAGCTCCACCTGGTGGCGGTTGTACAGCTCGGAGAAATCGAAGCCCTGCAGCAGGTTATAGGAAAACTCGGTGAAGGAGATGCCGGAGTCGTCGCGATTCAGGCGCTGCTTAACCGCTTCCTTATTGATCATCTGGTTGACGGAGAAGTGCTTGCCGATGTCACGCAGGAAGGTCAGCACGTTCATGCCGCCGAACCAGTCGTAGTTGTTGGCCGCGATAGCGCTGTTGCTGCCGCAGTCGAAATCGAGGAACGGAGAAACCTGTTTGCGGATTTTCTCAACCCACTCGTTCACCGTATCGGTGGTGTTCAGCTTGCGCTCCGCCGCTTTGAAGCTCGGATCGCCGATGAGGCCGGTGGCGCCGCCCACCAGCGCCACCGGCTTGTGGCCGGCCAGCTGGAAGCGCTTCAGGCACAACAGAGGAACCAGATGGCCCAAATGCAAGCTGTCAGCGGTCGGATCGAAACCGCAATACAGTGCAATTGGCCCTTGCGCCAGTCGCTCCGCTAACGCTTCCTCATCCGTAACCTGGGCAACGAGGCCCCGCTCTTGCAGTTGTTTAATCAAGTTGCTGCTTGCCATCAATGACTCCATGTATAAACGAATGCACCTTTGCCGGTACACGGCCTTTCGCCCAGTGGCGAAATAAAAAATTCAGGGTAGCGCATAGAATAAAGCGCCGGCGGCGTCAGCACCAGCGCTTAGAGGGGATTTTCCGTCTTCAGGGTGCCAGTCGGTCAATTTTCCAGTCATTCCCGTCCCGCTGATACAGGAAACGGTCATGCAGGCGATGGGCGCCGCCCTGCCAGAACTCGACGGAGTCGAATTTCACGCGGAATCCGCCCCAGAAACTCGGCAACGGCACCTCGCCCTGCTGGAACTTCTGCTTCAGCTCGAGGAATTTGCTTTCCAGCACGCCGCGCGCGGAAATGCGCGACGATTGCTGCGACACCCAGGCGCCGATCTGGCTGTCTTTCGGGCGACTGTTGAAATACTTCAGCACGTCGAGGGTCGACAGACGCTCCACCTGGCCGAGGAAAATCACCTGGCGATCGAGCATGTGCCAGGGGAACAGCAGGCTGATATGCGGGTTGTGCGCCAGCTGCTGCGCCTTGCGGCTACCGAGGTTGGTGTAGAACACCAGCCCCTGCTCATCGAAATGTTTGAGCAGCACAATGCGTTGATAAGGCTGGCCGTGTTCGTCGACGGTCGCGACGCACATGGCGGTAGGATCGGCCAGGCGGGCATCGCAGGCCTGTTTCAACCAACGCTCGAACAGTTCGAGCGGATTGGCGGTCAGATCGTGGCGGCGCAGGCCGCCTCGGGTGTATTCACGGCGCAGGTCCGCAACATCAAACTCATTCTTTTCAATCATCTGGGTTATCGACCAACTGAAAAATCCGTCGTTACATTCTGCGCCTGCGGCGCCAGGAACTCAATCGCTCCGACGCCGCCGCCGACCGTCACTCCGTCAACACGCAGTCGCTCATGACTACCTTGCCGTTACGCTCAAGATAGGCGTTACGGTCTTTCGACCAAAAAGTGTATTTGCCGTCGCTGTATTTGGCACCGGTCAGCGCCAGCACCTGCTTGAGATGCAGCTGCTCGCCATCCATCAGCAGGCTGACTTCGCTCGCCTTGCCGTCGAGCGCCACCGTCAGCGGCGTAGTGCCGCACTGGTAGTGCATCGTCTGGCTGCTTTGCGGCAGGATGTAGCTGCAGCCGGACAGCGCCAGCGCGCCGGCGACGAAAATGACTTTTTTCATGCTGTTGCTCCTTAGAAAAATCCTTCACAGGCTATCCTAACAGAGCTAACGGGCCCCCAATGGCAAAACCGGATAAATCCCACCCAACACCGTTTCACGGCTGGCGCCGGTCACCGAAGGCAGGTTGCCGGCCTGGCCGGACAGCGTGCGAAACGCCAGCCAGGCGAAAGCCAGCGCCTCCATGTCGTCGCCGCTGACGCCGAAATCGTCGGTCAGCCCGACCTCCGTCCCCGGCAGCAGCGCAGACAGGCGCGCCATCAGCAGCACGTTGCGCGCCCCGCCGCCGCACACCAGCAGACGCTCGCACCCGCCGGCCAGCAGCACCTGTTCGCTGATGCTGACGGCGGTCAGCTCCGTGAGCGTGGCCTGCACATCGACCGGCGCCATCGCCGGCAATCCGGCCAGCTGCCGCTCCAGCCAGGCGATATTAAAATACTCGCGGCCGGTGCTTTTCGGCGCCGGCAGCGCGAAGTACGGATCCGCCAGCATCTGCTGCAACAGCGGTAAACAAACCCGCCCCTGCATGGCCCAGCCGCCGTCCTGATCGTAAGGCTGCGCGCGGTGGCGCCACACCCAGGCGTCCATCAGCATGTTGCCCGGCCCGGTATCGAAACCGCGCACCGGCGTACCGGGCAACAGCAGAGAAAGATTGGCGATGCCGCCGACGTTCAGCACCATGCGCCGCTCGACGGGATCCCCCAGCAGCGCCTGATGAAACGCCGGCACCAGCGGCGCACCCTGCCCACCGTAGGCCATGTCGCGCCGGCGGAAATCGCCGACGGTGGTGATATTGGTCAGCGCGGCGATGCGGTTGTTATCGCCGAGCTGCATCGAGAAACGCGCGTCGCCTTCCGGTTCGTGCCACACCGTCTGGCCGTGGCAACCGATGGCGGTGATCTGCTCGGCGTCGATGCCGGTTTGCTTCAGCAAGCCGAGCACCGCCTCGCCGAACAGCGTGCCCAGTTGAGCGTCCAACCGGCCGACGGCCGCCAACGTGGTCTGCTGCCCCTGGCACATGCCCAGAATCTCTTTTTTCAGCGCCATCGGCATCGGATGGCTATAGCTGGCCTGCTGAGCCACCATGCGATCGTCGATCGCGGCCAATACCACATCGATTCCGTCCAGACTGGTGCCGGACATGACGCCTATATAGCGGCCTGACTTCATAGCAACATCCTCTAACCCGCGCGGTAAGCAAATTTTATCCTGACAAATAAACCAGAATTGCCGGATTAACGCCATGAATTATGATGCTTTTTTTACAGGCCGTGAGCCAAACACCACCTCCCGGCGCCGCTGTGGCACATGTTATGTGTTAAACCGTGCCATAACAGGCAACGGAATGTCGGCCAAGGCTGTCATAAAGGTAAACCGCGGTTTATTATTGGTTGAACAGAGAAAAGATAAGCTGCGTGCAGCGATGGAGCATGGCGGTGTGTCAACTTTCAGCCATACTTTGTCTATCATTTTCACTGAATCTTGCCTGGAGAGCATTGCCAGGTTATGGACTACTACCATCAGGAGTTTTGTATGATCAAGCGTCTTCTCGTCGTTGCCGTCGCCGCCGTTACGCTGGCCGGCTGTGCCAATGAATCCATGTCCGGCGATGTCTACTCGTCCTCGCAGGCCAAGCAGGTGCAGAACGTCACCTACGGGACGCTGGTTTCCGTGCGTCCGGTTAAAATCCAGGGCGGCGAAGGCTCCAACGCCTTGGGGATGATCGGCGGCGCGGTGATTGGCGGCCTGTTGGGTAACACCGTCGGCGGCGGCACCGGCCGTACGCTGGCTACCGCGGCGGGCGCCATCGCCGGCGGCGCGGCGGGCAACAGCATCGGTGAAGTGGCCGGCCGTACCTCAGGCTACGAGTTGGAAATCAAAACCGACCAGAAAGAGAACATCGTGGTGGTACAGAAAGCGGGCGACACCAAGTTCAGCCCAGGACAGCGCGTGCGCATGGCGCGCATGGGCGACACCATCACCGTCTCTCCGCTGTAAGTCAGTCGGCGACAAACGGCAAACCGGAGGCAATCGCCTCCGGTTTTATTTCTGATGCTGTGAAACTGTAATCGTAGAATATAAGAATATTATTATTTGTTCTGCAGTTCGGTGATATTTTGTTCTAACTTGCCAATCAGCCCTACCAACAGATGCACTTCGTCGGCGGTAATGCCGCTTAAAATCTCACTGCGTGTAGACGTGATCACACTGTCCACTTCCCTGATGATCGGATCGGCCGCGTCGGTCAGCTTGATGCGCTTCGCGCGGCGATCGTTGGCACAGGTGTGGCGCGTGATCAGTCCTTTCTCCTCCAGTTGGTCCAGCGTACGAACCAGTGACGGTTGCTCGATACCGATCGCCTTGGCCAGCTGGATTTGCGACTGCTCCGGCGGCAAACGATTGATATTGTGCAAAGTGACCCAGTGCGTTTGGGTCAGCTCCAACGGCTTGAGCCGATGATCGATGAGCGCGCGCCAAACACGAACTAATCGTGCTAAATCTGAACCTAATGTTGACTCCACTTCCCCCTCCTTATAATTAGCATGCTAACATTACCTCCCAGAGTTTAGACTATTTTGGGTAACTCACATTAAAAACACAAATGTATATAATGTATATTGTGGAAATATCCACTATTTTTAGCCGCTATTGTTTAATCGTTATGCAAATATTCAACATATTCACCCTTAGGGATTGTTAATGTGAATACATCATGGTTACACACCTCATCCCCCTTACCCGATTTGGTCCTGGGGGCATCGCTTTATTTTCCACCTATATTTAAAGCTTTTTTAATAGGACTGGTCTTATGGCTGCTGATTCATCAGCTGCTGAGAGACTGGATGTATTCCGGTGAACTCTGGCATCCCATGTTGATGGACCTGTCCATTTTCGTGCTGGCCGTCAGCGGTTCCTTATGGATTTTAGCGAGTTGGTAACCCATGCGGCATAAAACATTAAAATACTTTTCTACGGTGATCGTCTGCGCCATTGCCGTCTGCGCCGGTTGGTGGCTCTGGAATTATTATATGCAATCCCCATGGACCCGTGATGGAAAAGTGCGCGCCGAACTCGTCAATATCACCCCTGAAGTCTCTGGAAGATTAGAGAAAATAAGCGCGAATGACAATCAGTTCGTACCTGCGGGAAGTCTGATTTTTACCCTCGACCCGGTGCCCTACCAGATCGCGCTGGACAATGCCGAGGCCGCGGTGGCAAAAGCGCAATCCGATCTGGCCAAGGCAGACCACGAGGCCGCTCGCCGCCGCGGTTTGCCGCGTAACGTTATTTCCGCTGAAGATTTAGACGCGTCCAATTTAGCCGCTCAGGCAATGAAGGCCGCCTATAAAGCCGCCCTGGCCAACCTGGAACAGGCCAAATGGAATTTGAGCAAAACCAAAATTTACGCGCCAACCGACGGCTATATCACCAATCTGCAGGCGCGGGTCGGGAACTACGCCAACGCCGGTACGCCGCTGGTGGCGTTGGTGGATGTGCATTCGTTTTATGTACTCGGTTATTTCGAAGAAACCAAGCTGAAGCATATAAAAGAAGGCAATAAAGCGGACATCGTTTTATATAACGGCAACACGCCGCTGCAGGGGGAAGTAGAGAGCATCGGCCGCGCCATTTACGATCAGAGCGTCGACAGCAGCAACGATCTATTAATGGACGTTAAGCCTAATGTTCCTTGGGTGCGTTTGGCTCAGCGCGTGCCGGTACGGATAAAATTGCTCAACGTGCCCGCCGATTTGACGCTGGTCGCCGGCACCACCTGCACCATTTCGATTCATCAGCGGAACTAAAGTGTGAACCTGCCTTTTCTGGAGTGGAGCCGTACCCCCTGGGGTAAGGCGACCGGCGGCCAATGGCGCTATGCGCTGCGCAATTCGCTGGCGATGTGTCTCGCGCTGTGGGTGGCGTTCGTGCTCGAGCTCGACGAGCCCTCTTGGGCGCTCACCTCCGCAGCGGTGGTGAGTTTCCCCACCGTCGGCGGCGTGATCAGCAAAAGCATCGGCCGCATCTTCGGCAGCCTGATGGGTGCCGCCGCGTCGGTGGCGATCGCCGGCCACTGTCTGAACGATCCCTGGCTGTTTACGCTGTTCATCGCCGCCTGGATCGGGCTGTGCACCTATATCTCCAACCATTACCAAAACAACGTCTCTTACGCGTTCGCGCTGGCGGGCTATACCGCCGCCATCATCGCCTTCGGCACGGTCAACGTCACCGATACCCAGCAGATTTTCGATATCGCGCAGGCGCGGGTTTGCGAAGTGATCACCGGCATTCTGTGCGGCGGGTTGATGATGATGATCCTGCCCAGTACCTCCGACGGTGAAACGCTGCTGACCTCGCTGCGGCGCATGCAGCTACGCCTGCTGGAGCACGCCGCCATGCTGTGGCAGCCGGAGATCACCGCCCAGATGCGCACCTCGCACGAAGGGGTCATCGGCCAGATCCTGACCATGAACCTGCTGCGTATTCAGGCGTTCTGGAGCCACTACCGGCTGCGGCGGCAAAATAACCTGCTCAACTATCTGCTGCACCAGCAGCTGCGCATTACCAGCGTTATCTCCAGCCTGCGCCGCATGCTGCTGAACTGGCCGGATCGCCCCGCCAATCTGATGCCGGTGATAACGCAACTGCTGGACGAGCTGCGCGATCCCGCCACCGACAAATACCGTTTGGCGCGCCTGCTTCAGCAGATCGCGCCGCAAGACCCTACGGACTACCGCCATCGCGCCTTCTGGCTGCGCCTGCGCCATTTCTGCTGGCTTTACCTGCGCTGCAACCGCTGGCTGCAGCGGCTGGAGAGCGCCACGGCGGTCAGCGAGCTCCAGCCGCCGCGCGTCACCTCGCTGGCGCGCCATACCGACAGCTACGAAGCCGCCTACAACGGCCTGCGCACCTTTTTGTGCATCGTGATCGGCTGCGCCTATTGGATCAACACGCAGTGGGACGCCGGCAGCGCGGCGCTGACGCTCACCGCCATCAGCTGCGTGCTCTACTCCTCGACGCCTTCGCCGATCAACAGCGTCAGCACCTTGCTCAAGGCGGTGCTGCTGCTCTCGGTCGTCTGCTTCGTGGTGAAATTCGGTTTGATGATCCAGATTGACGACTTCTGGGTGTTCTGCGCCTTCCTGTTTCCGATCCTGGTGACCATGCAGATGCTCAAGCTGCAGAACCCGCCTTATGCCGCGCTTTGGGGGCAGCTGATCGTCTTTATGGGGTCGTTCCTGACCGTCAGCAACCCACCGAGCTATGACTACCAGTCTTTCATCAATGATAACATCGCTAAAGTCGTCGGCGTGCTGCTGGCCGGGCTGGCGTTTCAGATCCTGCGCCCCAGCTCGGACAAACGAAAAAGCCGCCGCATTATCCGCGCGCTGCGGCGCGATTTTATCGATCAGTTGAGCAAACGGCCGCAGCAGAGCGAAAGCCAGTTCGAATCGCTGATCTACCATCGCATTAGCCAGCTCAATCAAAGTCAGGATCAGGAAGCGCGCACCTGGCTGCTGCGCTGGGGCGTGGTGCTGCTCAACTGCAGCCATATCGTCTGGCAGCTGCGCGACTGGCAAACCCGCTCCGACCCGCTGTCGACGGTGCGCGATGTCTGCATCCACTGCCTGCGCGGTATCATGACGGAGAAAGGCGTGCAGCACAGTTCGCTGGACGCCACGCTGCAGGAGCTGCTGCGCATGAGCAACGCGCTGGCGCACCACCCGGAACAGGCGGCACGCGATTTGGCCGGCCTGATTTGGCGACTCTATTGCTCGCTGCAGCAGTTGCAGCAGGCGATGGGCCAGCCCGCCACCGCGCCGGCCGTTAGCGGCGGGTGATCACTTGATCACCCCACAGGCGAAACGCTCACCGCCGCCGCCGAGCGGCAGTGGGTGATCCGAGTGGTTATCGCCGCCGGCGTGCACCATCAGCGCCTTGCCCTCAATGTCACTGATTTTTTTCAGCCGCGGCGCCAACACCGGATAGTTCGCCATGCCGTCGGCGGTCACATAGATGGCCGGCAAATCGCCCAGATGCCCGTCGGCATACGGCCCGAGGTGCTTCCCGGTCTTTTGCGGATCAAAATGCCCGCCGGCCGCCAGCGCCGCCACCGCTTTGCCGTCCTTCATACCCGGCTCGCAGCTGCCTTTTTCATGCACGTGGAAGCCATGTACCCCGGCCGGCAACGCTTTCAGGCTCGGCGTGAACAGCAAGCCGTACGGCGTTTCGCTGATGACCACCTTGCCGATATCCTGACCGATCCCCTGCCCGGTCACCAGGTGCATTTCGACGTCGGTTGTCGCCGCCTGAGCCGCGCCACACGCCATCAGGCCAAGTGCTGCATACCAATAACGTTTCATCAATCAGTCTCCTTAATGTCTCTTGAGCTTTCAGTATAGGAGAGCCGGCGCAGGCGCTGTTAACCAACGCACAATCTCGCCAATTTGATTCGCAAACCTAATATTTAGGGCTAATACTATTTCTACCGATGTTGGTCCTCTGACCAGCTGTCGTTCGGCTAACGTTGTTTCCCTGTTTCCACCGCCGACGCATGAGAGTGCACTCCCGGCCAGGCGGCATAATTCATAAGGAACTGATATGGGCATCTTTAGCTATAAGGATTTGGACGAAAACGCGTCGAAAACGCTGTTTTCCGACGCCTTGGCCATCTCTACCTACGCTTACCACAATATCGATAACGGCTTCGACGAAGGCTACCACCAGACCGGCTTCGGGCTGGGCCTGCCGCTGACGCTGATCACCGCGCTCATCGGCAGCACCCAATCGCAGGGCGGCCTGCCCGGCCTTCCCTGGAACCCCGACTCAGAACAGGCCGCGCAGGAGGCGGTGAACAATGCCGGCTGGTCGGTCATCAGCGCCGCGCAGCTGGGTTACGCCGGCAAAACCGATGCACGCGGCACCTACTACGGCGAGACCGCCGGTTACACCACCGCTCAGGCCGAGGTGCTGGGCAAATATGACAGCGAAGGCAATCTCACCGCCATTGGCATCTCATTTCGCGGTACCAGCGGCCCACGCGAGTCGCTGATCGGCGATACCATCGGCGATGTGATTAACGATCTGCTGGCCGGTTTCGGGCCGAAAGGCTACGCTGACGGCTACACGTTGAACGCCTTCGGCAATCTGCTGGGCGACGTAGCGAAGTTCGCGCAGGCGCACGGGCTGAGCGGCGAGGACGTGGTGGTCAGCGGCCACAGCCTCGGCGGGCTGGCGGTCAACAGCATGGCGGCTCAGAGCGACGCCAACTGGGGCGGCTTCTACGCGCAGTCCAACTATGTTGCTTTCGCCTCGCCGACCCAGTACGAAGCCGGCGGCAAGGTGATCAACATCGGCTACGAAAACGATCCGGTGTTCCGTGCGCTCGACGGCACCTCGCTAACCCTGCCGTCACTGGGCGTACACGATGCGCCGCACGCCTCCGCCACCAACAATATCGTCAACTTCAACGACCATTACGCGTCGGACGCCTGGAACCTGCTGCCGTTTTCCATTCTCAACATTCCGGCCTGGCTGTCGCACCTGCCGTTCTTCTATCAGGACGGGCTGATGCGGGTGCTGAACTCCGAATTTTATTCGTTGACCGACAAGGACTCGACCATCATCGTCTCCAACTTGTCGAACGTGACGCGCGGCAATACCTGGGTGCAAGACCTGAACCGCAACGCGGAGACGCACAGCGGACCGACGTTTATCATCGGCAGCGACGGCAATGATTTGATCAAGGGCGGCAAAGGCAACGACTATCTCGAGGGCCGCGACGGCAACGATATCTTCCGCGACGCCGGCGGCTACAACCTGATTGCCGGCGGCAAAGGCCACAATATCTTCGATACCCAGCAGGCGCTGAAGAACACCGAGGTCGCCTACGATGGCAATACGCTTTACCTGCGCGACGCCAAAGGCGGCATTACGCTGGCGGACGACATCAGCACCCTGCGCAGCAAAGAAACCTCCTGGTTGATTTTCAACAAAGAGGTGGATCATCAGGTGACCGCGGCCGGATTGAAATCGGATTCGGGCCTCAAAGCCTATGCCGCTGCCACCACCGGCGGCGACGGCGATGACCTCTTGCAGGCTCGCAGCCACGACGCCTGGCTGTTCGGCAACGCCGGCAACGACACGCTGATCGGCCATGCCGGCGGCAACCTGACCTTCGTCGGCGGCAGCGGCGATGACATCCTGAAGGGCGTCGGCAACGGCAATACCTTCCTGTTCAGCGGCGATTTTGGCCGCGACCAGCTGTATGGCTTCAACGCCACCGATAAGCTGGTGTTTATTGGCACCGAAGGCGCCAGCGGGAATATCCGCGACTACGCCACGCAGCAAAACGACGATCTGGTGCTGGCCTTCGGCCACAGCCAGGTCACGCTGATCGGCGTTTCGCTCGATCACTTCAACACCGATCAGGTGGTGTTGGCCTAAGGAGCGGCGTAAAAAAAGCCGGGCGCTTTCGCCGCCCGGCTTTCCTCTTTTTTTTGCTCCGCCTTAAGGCACGTCATACCCCAGCGCCGCCTTGCGAATGCGGAACCACTGCTGGCGATTCAGCACCAGCTTCTGCGCCTTCAGCGCCGAGCGCACCCGCTCAATCTTGCCGGAGCCGATAATCGGCAGCGGCGACGACGGCAGGCGCATCACCCAGGCGTACACCACCTGTTCAATGGTATCGGCGCCGATCTCTTGCGCCACCCGCTGTAGCTCGTCACGCAGCGGCTGGAACTCGGCGTCGTTGAACAGGCGCCCGCCCCCCAGGCAGGACCAGGCCATCGGCTTGATGCGCAGTTGCTGGCACTGGTCGAGCGTGCCGTCGAGAATGGCCGGCTGGTGAATCGGCGAGATCTCCACCTGGTTGGTCGCCAGCGTGAACGGCAGGCGCGACTGCAATAGCTGGAACTGCGCGGGCGTAAAGTTGGAAACGCCGAAATGGCGCACCTTGCCGCTTTTATGCAGCGCGACGAAGGCTTCGGCCACGTCGTCGGCATCCATCAACGGATCCGGCCGGTGGATCAGCAGCAGATCGAGGTAGTCGGTATGCAGATGGCGCAGCGATTGTTCCGCGCTCTGTACGATATGGTCGCGGTCGGTGATGTAATGGCCGATCGGATTGCCGGGCTTGGCGGTGGTGGCGATGCCGCACTTGGTCACCAGCTCCAGCGACTGGCGCAGCGCCGGCTTCAGGCGCAGCGCGTCGCCGAACGCCTGTTCGCAGGCGTAACCCCCGTAGATATCCGCGTGGTCGGCGGTGGTGACGCCCAGTTCAACATGCTGTTCGATGAACGTCAGCAGCTGCTGCGGCGACATGCCCCATTCCATCAACCGCCAGTAACCGCAAATCATGCGGGAAAATTCAGGCCCCTGCGGCGCGAGACGTATACGTTCTACCATTGCGAAAACCTCATGACATTAGTTGTCAGCCAGCATACACAAGCCGGTGAGGCACAGGGAAGCGGTAAGCCACACGAACGTGCGGCAGATCAGGAAAGGTTAAAACAGCGACGGCTGTTCCGGCAGCGGCTCGTCGGGCGCTTTATTGGCGCGTTGCAGGCGCAGGAAGCGTTGACGGCAAAGGCGCAGCACCTCGCGCTTCTGCGCGTCGCTCATGCTCATCCAGCCGAAGCGTTCCTCGCGGCTGCGCAGGCAGCCACGGCAGAATCCGCGATCGTCGGCCTGGCAAATGCCACGACACGGGCTGGGGATGTCGAAAAATTCAAGCTGCTGCGCCACGGGGCCTCCTGCGTTCTCTTGCTAATTGAAGACGCCATCGCCGCCGCTGGCAAGTCCCTTTTCGCCATTGCGGCGAAAATAGTCGCGCAAATAACGCAGCGCCTGACGGCTTTTCTCCGGCACGTTACGCTCGAGCGTCAGCGCGTGCAGCCGCAGCGGCGCCGGCCGCCACTCCGGCAACAGCAACAACAGCTCGCCGCGCTGAAGCTCGTCGCCAATTTCATACAGCGGCTGAATGGAAATGCCCAGCCCGGCGCGGGTAAAGGCGCGCATCACGTTCATGCTCTCGCTGACGATCTGCCCTTCCGCCAGCCGCAGCTTAACCTGCTGGCCGGACTGGTGCAGCAGATCCAGATGGGCCCCGCTGTAGCCGCTGGAGATCCAGCGGTGCTGCACCAAATCCTGCGGTTTTTCCGGCACTCCATGCTGGCTGAGATAACGCGGTGCGGCGCACAGCACCATCGGCCACGCCGTGAGCGGGTGCGCGATCATATTGGCGTCCGCCAGCTGCCGGTTGGCCCGCAGCGCAATGTCGACCCGCTGCTCTATCATATCGACGATGCGATCGTCCGCCAGCACCCGCAGCGTCAGCTTGGGATGCGCCTGCAGCAGCGGCGCCAGCGCCTCCGCCAGCGATCGGCCGCCGATGCCGACCGGGGTGGCAATGCGCAGCTCGCCCACCAGCGTATCTCGTAGCTCCGCCAACCGCTGCTCCGCCTGCTGCGCCTGTTGCAGCATCGCCTCGCAGCCGGGGTAAAACGCCGCCCCCGCCTCGGTCAGCGCCAGACGACGGGTGGAGCGGTGCAGCAGCGGCACCCCGAGCGCTTTCTCCAGCGAGCGCATATGCTGGCTGACCGCCGACGGCGTCATGCCCAGCCGCCGCGCCGCGCCGGCCAGCGATCCCTCCGCCACCACGGTGGCGAATATCGCCATTCGATTGAGTTTATCCACGATTATGAAGTTTTACTTAATCAAGAAAGCATGAATATGGCACTAATCACGGCTATTGTTAAGGGCTAGAGTATAAACCACGCAGCAGGCATATCGGCCTGCTTCATGATACTGAACACATCCCCGAAGGAGCATACAGATGAAAGTAGCCATTATTGGAGCAACCGGTTTTGTTGGCCGCCGCGTGGTGGATGAAGCGCTGGCTCGCGGCATTCAGGTGACGGCGATCGCCCGCCAGAAAAAAGAGTTGCCGGAGCACGCCAATCTGACCGTCGCACTGGGCGACGTTGCCGATACAGCCTGGCTGGCGGGGCAATTGCGCGGTCAGGATGCGGTGATCAGCACCTACAACCCCGGCTGGGGCGAAGACAACCTGTATGAAAAGACCGCTCGAGGCGCCCAACAGATCCTCACCGCGGTCGAACAGGCCGGCGTCAAGCGCCTGCTGGTGGTCGGCGGCGCCGGCAGCCTGGAAGTGGCGCCGGGCGTTGAACTGGTGGATACGCCGCAGTTCCCGGAAAATATCCGCCCCGGCGCGCAGGCGGTACGCGATCTGCGCAACAAGCTGCGCAATGAATCGGTGCTCGACTGGACCTATCTCTCGCCGGCCGCCCTGCTGGAACCGGGTAAACGTACCGGTCAGTTCCGCCTCGGCACCACCCAGCTGCTGATGAACGGCGAAGCGCCGGCCAGCATTTCGGTGGAAGACCTGGCGGTCGCCATCGTCGATGAGATTGAAAAACCACAGTTTATTCGCGCACAGTTCACCGCCGCCTACTAAACTGCCTCATTGCCAGGCCGCCCGGCCTGGCGTTTTCCCTGCGTTCACCCCCGCCAGTATTCTGAATTTCTAAGGTTTTCTTAAGTTTCATCCGGTAGATTTCAAGGCATTATCTCCTCTCAGGATCCAGATTTGGCAATGTGGTTACGTCAACGCTTACAGTGCAACAGCCTCGGTTTTATCCTCGCCACCGCCCTGTTCTTCACTCTGTTTCAAAACGCGTTATTCCTGCACCGCGCCTGGTCGTATATCACCTTCGATAGCGTCCACAGCGTCATTTTCGCCGCCAGCATGCCGGTGGTGATTTTCTGTGCGCTGAATATCATCTTCAGCGTGTTGACCGTGCCCTACCTGCGCAAGCCGCTGATCGTCTTTTTCTTGCTCGGCAGCGCCGCAGCCAACTATTTCATGTACAGCTATGGCGTGGTGATCGACGGCAACATGATGCAGAACGCCTTCGAAACCAATACCCAAGAAGCGACGGCGCTGCTGACGCCGCGCATGGGGTTGTGGCTGGCGCTGCTCGGCGTTTTGCCGGCGGTGGCGGTCTGCTTCACCCATATTCGCCAGACCCGCCCCTGGTGGTATATGGTCGGGCTGCGCGCCGCCAACGTCATGCTGTCGTTGGTGGTGATCCTGATCGTCGCCGCGCTGTTCTACAAAGACTACGCTTCGCTGATCCGCAACAATAAAAGCGTGGTGAAGATGTTGACGCCTTCCAACTTCGTCGCCGGCACGATCAAGTTTACCGAACAGCGCTATTTCACCCGCAATCTGCCGCTGGTAAAAATCGGTGAAGACGCGCGCAAAGGGCCGCTGATCGCCGGGCAGGCCAAGAAAACGCTGGTGATCCTGGTGGTGGGCGAAACCGCCCGCGCCGAAAACTTCTCCCTCGGCGGCTACGAGCGCGAAACCAACCCGCGCCTGAAGCAGGACGACGTGGTCTACTTCAAGAACGCCAGCTCTTGCGGCACCGAGACGGCGATCTCCGTCCCCTGCATGTTCTCCAACATGCCGCGCAGAGAGTACGACGCGACTCAGGCGGCGCACCAGGAGGGCATGCTCGACGTGCTGGCGCATGCCGGCGTCAACGTGCTGTGGCGCGATAACGACGGCGGCTGCAAAGGCGCCTGCGACCGGGTGCCGCACATCGACATGACCAAGCTGAAACTGCCGCAGGACTGCGACGGCGAAGTTTGCATGGATAACGTGCTGCTGTACAAGTTGAACGACTACATCAATAGCCTGAAAGACGACGGCGTGATCGTGCTGCACCAGATGGGCAGCCACGGCCCGGCTTACTACCGCCGCAGCACGCCGGAGTTCCAGACGTTTTCGCCGACCTGCAACAGCAATCAGATTCAGGATTGCAGCCACGAACAGCTGGTGAACACCTACGACAACTCGATCTTGTATACCGATGCGATGCTCGATGCCACCATCAAGCTGCTGCAGCAGTATGACGATCGGTTCAATACCGCGCTGGTCTATTTGTCCGATCACGGCGAATCGCTGGGGGAAAATGGCATGTACCTGCACGGCACGCCTTATGTCTTCGCGCCGAGCCAGCAAACGCATGTGCCATTCCTGATGTGGATGTCGGCCGACTATCAGCGCAACTTCGGCGTCGATCGCCAGTGCCTGAACACGCTGGCGGAAAAGGACGATGTGTCGCAGGACAACCTGTTCCACACCCTGCTCGGTATGCTGAACGTACAGAGCCGCGAATATCAATCCCAGCTGGATATCCTGCAGCGTTGCCGCAACGCGGCGTAAGCGCTTAACTTCCTCGTGCCGCTGGGGCACAATAGTTTGCAGACAACCGGCGTTTTGTGCGCCGGTTTTTTTATTCCCATTGACCTAGACCAATCGGTCTATTATGCTCGGCACCATGATGACCAAATCAACGCATTGCAACGTGGACACACGTGAACATCTACTCGCCACCGGCGAAACTCTCAGCCTCCGTCTGGGCTTTACCGGCATGGGGCTGAGCGAACTGCTGGCCACTGCGGGCGTGCCGAAAGGTTCGTTCTACCACTATTTCCGCTCGAAGGAAGCCTTCGGCGAAGCGATGTTGCAGCGTTATTTCGCGCATTATGATGCAGAAATGCAGGCGCTGTTTGCCGATGAGCACGGCGATGCCCGCCACCAGCTGCTCGGCTATTACGCCCAGGCCATCAGCTACCACTGCCGCAGCGAATGCCACAACGCCTGCCTGGCGGTGAAGCTTTCCGCCGAGGTGAGCGATCTGTCAGAACCGATGCGCCATGCGCTGGAAACAGGCACCGCTCGCGTGATCGGCCACCTGCAGGAGGCCATCGAACGCGGTATCACCGAGGGCTCGCTGTCGGTGGCCATGAGCCCGGCAGCGACCGCAGAGACGCTGTACTCACTGTGGCTCGGCGCTTCGCTGCGCGCCAAGATCCGCCACTCGCTGGCGCCGTTGACCAGCGCGCTGGAAAGCATCGAGTTGCTACTGCGCCCGCCGCAACCGTAACGGTAACACTTTATTTTTATTGAAAAATGCAGTTCGTGGTTTTTTATCGCCCATTACTAGACGACCGGTCTATTAAATACAGGATGCACTATGAAGACTGAAAAATTGCTCTCTCCGCTGAAGGTTGGCGCCATCACCCTGCCCAACCGCGTGTTTATGGCTCCGCTGACGCGTCTGCGCAGCATCGAACCGGGCGATATTCCTACGCCGCTGATGGCGGAATATTACGCACAGCGCGCCAGCGCCGGCCTGATCGTGACCGAAGCGACGCAGGTTTCCTTCCAGGCGAAAGGCTACGCCGGGGCGCCGGGGCTGCATACGCCGGAGCAGATTGCCGCATGGAAAAACATCACGCAGGCAGTACATGACAAAAACGGCCATATCGCCGTGCAGCTGTGGCACGTAGGCCGCATCTCCCACAACAGCCTGCAACCGGGTGGGCAAGCGCCGGTCGCCCCTTCGGCAATCAACGCCGAAACCCGCACCACCGTGCGTGATGAAACCGGTGCCTGGGTGCGCGTGCCGACCTCCACGCCCCGCGCGCTGGAAACCAGCGAGATCCCGGGCATCGTCAACGATTTCCGCCAGGCAACCGCCAACGCGCGGGAAGCCGGCTTCGACTTCATCGAACTGCATGCCGCTCACGGCTATCTACTGCACCAGTTCATGTCGCCGGCCTCTAACCAACGTACCGATCAATACGGCGGCAGCATCGAGAATCGCACCCGCCTGACGCTGGAAGTGGTCGACGCGGCGGTCGCCGAATGGGGTTCCGAGCACATCGGCATCCGCATCTCGCCGCTGGGGCCGTTCAACGGGCTGGACAACGGTGAAGATCAGGAAGAAGCGGCGCTGTATCTGGTAGAAGAGCTGAACAAGCGCAACATCGCCTACCTGCACATCTCCGAACCGGACTGGGCCGGTGGCAAGCCGTATTCCGACGCCTTCCGCGACTCGGTGCGCGCCCACTTTAAAGGGGTGATCGTCGGCGCCGGCGCCTACACCGCCGAAAAAGCCGAAGCCTTGATCGAAAAAGGTTTCATCGACGCGGTGGCCTTCGGCCGCAGCTACATCGCCAACCCGGATCTGGTGGAACGCTTCCGTCAGCACGCGCCGCTGAACGAACCTAAGCCGGAAAGCTTCTACGGCGGCGGCGCCGAAGGGTATACCGACTATCCGTTTCTGGCGAAGTAACCCGTCCTGATCCCAAACGGCCATGCGACTGCCTGGCCGTTTTTTTATGCGCCGCACGCAAAAAAGCCCGCACGGGGCGGGCCGGTGTTCCCTGGTGTTGTGCTCTACTGCCGTTCAATTTTTACACGCTTGCCGTCGAAATAGATAATTGATTGTGCAGATCAATTACTCTGTATCGATCGGTACGCTCGATCAATATTTAGACATCACCGTCGCGAGCCTCATAAGTGACATTGTCACTCATTCGTTACGTTGAATTCCCTTGCGGGACAAGGCTATACTCGCTTGTGCTTCAATCCACCCGCCGTCTGCCACGGCACAGCCAATTCAGAGGAATTATGCGCTTACTCCATACCATGATCCGCGTCGGTGACCTGCAACGCGCCATCGACTTCTACACCAAGGTATTAGGCATGCGCCTGCTGCGCACCAGCGAAAACCCAGAGTACAAATACTCGCTGGCTTTCGTCGGCTATACGGAAGAGAGCGAAGGCGCGGTTATCGAACTGACCTATAACTGGGGCACCGACAGCTATGACATGGGCACCGCCTTCGGCCACCTGGCGCTGGGCGTGGACGACGTTGCCGCCACCTGCGACAGCATCCGCCGCGCAGGCGGCAAGGTCACCCGCGAAGCCGGCCCGGTGAAAGGCGGTACCACGGTCATCGCCTTCGTTGAAGATCCGGACGGCTACAAAATCGAGCTGATCGAAAATAAACATGCCGGTCAGGGCCTCGGCCACTAAGCCTCCCCTTCAGGGCGCACCGCGCCCTGCTGATTCTCCGCGCGATAGCGCCTGCAACCGGGCGCAAAATTTGCCATAATGCGCGCTGCATTCGATGAAGATAAGAAACTGATGGCCGAGAAAAGTGATCTTAACGCCCTGAGTGGTCGTTTTCGTGGGTTTTATCCCGTAGTAATAGATGTTGAAACCGCCGGCTTCAACGCCAATACCGATGCGTTGCTGGAGATCGCCGCCGTCACGCTGAAAATGGATGAAGACGGCTGGCTGCAGCAGGACGAGACCCTGCACTTCCACGTGGAGCCTTTCGAGGGCGCCAACCTACAGCCGGAAGCGCTGGCGTTCAACGGCATCGATCCGCACAACCCGCTGCGCGGCGCGGTCAGCGAATATGACGCGCTGCACGCCATTTTCAAAGCGGTGCGCAAAGGGCTCAAGGATCGCGGTTGCAACCGGGCCATTATCGTGGCACACAACGCCAACTTCGATCACAGTTTCCTGATGGCCGCGGCCGAGCGCGCCGGCCTGAAGCGCAACCCGTTCCATCCGTTCGCCACCTTCGACACCGCCGCGCTGAGCGGCCTGGTGCTGGGCCAAACGGTGCTGGCGAAAGCCTGCATCGCCGCCGGCATGCCGTTCGACAGCAGCCAGGCGCACTCCGCCCTGTACGACACCGAACAAACCGCCCTGTTGTTTTGCGAGCTGGTTAACCGCTGGAAACGTCTCGGCGGCTGGCCGCTTCCCGCCGGCGACCTCGCCGAATAAGCCCAACAAAAAAGGCGGCCCAGTTTGCACTGGCGCCGCCCATTGCGCGATAACCGCAGGCCTGTCGATTAAGACTGTTGGTCTTCCTGCGCTTTATACTTTTCCGCAGTTTCTTTGATTAGCTGCTGCAATTCGCCGCGCTGATACATCTCGATGATGATATCGCAACCGCCGACCAGCTCACCGTCTACCCACAGCTGCGGGAACGTCGGCCAGTTGGCGTATTTTGGCAGCTCGGCGCGGATGTCCGGGTTTTGCAGAATATCCACGTAGGCGAAACGCTCGCCGCAGGCGGACAGCGCTTGCACAGCCTGTGCGGAGAAGCCGCAGCTCGGCAGCTTAGGCGAACCTTTCATGTACAGCAGAATCGGGTTTTCAGCGATCTGGTGCTGAATTTTTTCAAGTGTCGTCGTCATTTATTGCTTCCTCAAGCCACATTTCATGGCTACAACATGCATCACGCGGGCTATTGTAGCGGCTGGAACAGTCGCAAGAAAACGCCATCTTTTGCAAGGATATTCGCCCGCCGCCGATCGCGTTTCACCGGCCACGTCATTCCGGTCAAAACATACGTCGAGAATAACATTTTTAATCCGACTATTTCACTAATATATTGCGTCGCGATGACGGCGCGGATTAATTATATCCCCACCGCCAACTGGCGCTTTTTCATACACCAACAGGCTGATTTTGAAACAAAAAAAATGTCATTAACGTTTTCTCACAATATGGATTATTATTTATGAGTTCTTCGCTGTTTTATATGGCGAAATTCGGGAATACTGTAACTCTTTCGATATCCGTTTCGGGGCCAAGGTTGGTGACGTCGACATGCGTTTAATTCTTACGCTCTTTGCGCTGCTGTTTACGCAGCTCTTCTTCAATTTGGCGCACGCTGCGCCACAGGCGCGTGTTGCCGCCGAGCAGCGTAAAAGCCATGCTAATGAAGCGCGGCCCGATGACCGCAGAAAAAAGAAAGCGGACAAAGCCGCCAAAAAAGCCAAAGTGACGGCCCCCGAGAAAAAAACCAAGACCGCCAAGACGAAAAGCGAGAAAAGCGCGAAAAAGATCGTCAGCGCCAAACCCAAGGCCAAAGCGCAGAAAACCGCCAAGATTAAAGTCACCCCGCCGAAAAAGGGCTATAAAAAAGGCTATGGTCGCCACCGCGAAGCCGGTATGGCCACCGCCAAACTGGCGCGTGAAGAAAAGCCGTTGAAACTCAGCCCCGCGCACAAAAAACGCTACCAGCACGCCAAGCAGACCGCGATGGCCAAGCTGATGGGCCAGATGGGCAAACCTTACCGCTGGGGCGGCAGCTCGCCGCGCACCGGCTTCGATTGCAGCGGCCTTATCTATTACGCCTATAAAGACGTAGTGAAAATCAAGATGCCGCGCACCGCCAACGAGATGTATCACCTGCGCGATGCGGCGCCGATCAAGAAAAGCGAACTGGAAAGCGGCGATCTGGTGTTCTTCCGCATCAACAACCGCGGCGTGGCGGACCATGTCGGCGTCTACCTCGGCAACGGCAAATTCATCCAGTCGCCGCGCACCGGTGAAGAGATCCGCATCAGCCAGCTCGACAACGACTATTGGCAGAACCACTACATCGGCGCACGCCGCGTAGTGACGCCGAAAACCATTCGTTAATGCCCTGTTCTGCACGGTTGCGGCCCCGGTCGCAACCGCCTGCTCAAGCTATCGTCCATCGCACTTCCCCACGCGCATTTCTCGCTTTTTCTCCTGTTTTTTATGATGAAAATTGTTAATATTGAATGACCACAATAAAAAACGGCCCATATGGTTCTCGCCCCGGCGGGAAGCGAATGGCGCTGTAAAGGAGGAAGCAATGTCGTTTGAATTACCTGCATTACCGTATGAGAAAAACGCGCTCGAGCCGCACATCTCCGCCGAGACCCTGGAATACCACTACGGCAAACACCACAACACCTACGTGGTTAACCTGAACAACCTGGTGAAAGGCAGCGAGTTCGAGGGCAAATCGCTCGAAGAGATCATCAAGACCTCTAACGGCGGCGTATTCAACAACGCTGCGCAGGTGTGGAACCACACCTTCTACTGGCACTGCCTGTCGCCACAGGGCGGCGGTGAACCGCAGGGCGAACTGGCGGCAGCGATCGTCAAATCCTTCGGCTCTTTCGCTGCGTTCAAAGAGCAGTTCACCGATGCCGCAGTGAAAAACTTCGGTGCAGGCTGGACCTGGCTGGTGAAAAAACCGGACGGCGCGCTGGCGATCGTCAACACCTCCAACGCGGCCACCCCGCTGACCGGTGAAGACAAACCGCTGCTGACCGTTGACGTGTGGGAACACGCGTATTACATCGATTACCGCAATGCGCGTCCAAAATACCTGGAAAACTTCTGGGCGTTGGTCAACTGGACCTTCGCAGCGGAAAACCTGGCGTAAGCGCAGGTTCTGAGGTGATAAGGCGCAGCCAGGCTGCGCCTTTTTTATAACCGGGGGTAAATCAGTTCAACGCGGCAACGAAGCTGAAAGCGATAATGACCGCCAATGCGCAAACGGTGGTGAACAGCGACATCTTCAATTCGGTATCCATGACAACTCCTTTAAAATGGGCTTTCCTAAGGATAAAAGGCGCACAATTAGTACGTCAAATCATTTTCCCACAGTTCGCCGATAAAATCTTGTTATCATTTCCCGGTTTATAATCTCGATTACCTCTTCCACTTTTGTTCAATATGCGACAAAATTCGCAGTTCACAACTGCGTACCGGCATCCATGCCCCTCCTGATTAAGCGCTGAAGACTTCAACACACTAAAAACTCAGTTTTCGCTTCTCTGGAGAAGGATCTACGTAGGCAAACGATTAACATCACACTTACATGCTGTAAACATGTGAGTTCAGGAGTCATTCCTTACATGGCAACGATTAAAGATGTGGCCAAACGCGCGGGCGTTTCCACCACCACCGTTTCGCACGTCATCAATAAGACTCGTTTCGTCGCCGAAGAGACCAAAGCGGCCGTGTGGGCCGCCATCAAAGAGCTGCACTACTCGCCGAGCGCCGTGGCGCGCAGCCTGAAAGTCAATCACACCAAGTCGATCGGCCTGCTGGCCACCTCGAGCGAAGCGCCCTACTTTGCCGAAGTGATCGAGGCGGTGGAAAACAGCTGCTACAGCAAAGGCTACACCCTGATCCTGTGCAACTCGCACAACAATCTGGACAAGCAGCGCGCCTACCTGGCGATGCTGGCGCAAAAGCGCGTCGACGGCCTGCTGGTCATGTGCTCCGAGTACCCCGATCAGCTGCTGGGCATGCTGGAAGACTACCGCAACATCCCGATGGTGGTGATGGACTGGGGTGCCGCGCGCGGCGACTTCACCGACACCATCATCGATAACGCGTTCGAAGGCGGCTATCTGGCCGGCCGTTACCTGATCGAGCGCGGCCACCGCGATATCGGCGCCATTCCGGGCCAACTGTCGCGCAATACCGGCGGCGGCCGTCACCAGGGCTTTATGAAGGCACTGCAGGAAGCGCATATCGACATTCGCGAAGAGTGGATCGTCCAGGGTGACTTCGAGCCGGAGTCCGGCTACAAGGCGATGCACCAAATCCTGTCGCAAAAGCAGCGGCCGACCGCGGTATTCTGCGGCGGCGACATCATGGCGATGGGCGCCATCTGCGCCGCCGACGAGCTGGGGCTGCGGGTGCCGCAGGATATTTCCGTGATCGGCTACGACAACGTGCGCAACGCCCGCTACTTCACCCCGGCGCTGACCACCATTCACCAGCCGAAAGAACGCCTGGGCGAAATGGCCTTCACCATGCTGCTGGATCGCATCATCAGCAAACGCGAAGAGTCGCAGGTGATCGAGGTGCATCCGAAGCTGATTGAACGCCGCTCGGTCGCCGACGGCCCGTTCATCGACTACCGCCGCTAATCCCCCGCGCCGGAAGCCTGCACGGCTTCCGGTTCCGCCTCGCTCAGCCACTCCTGGTTCAGCGTCTCCCCATCGCCCAGATACGCCAGCAGCCAGCTCATCGCCGGTGAGGGTTTATCCTGCTGCCAGGTCAAGCAGCAAGGGCTGGCGGGAAACGGCTGCTGCAGCTGCAACGCCTTCAGCTCACCGCGCTGCACCCGCGGCAGTGCCCGATGTGCCGGCATCATGCCGACACATAACCCGGCGCACAAACAGTCGAGCGCCGAAGTCCAGTCCGGCACCACCAGCCGACGCTGGTTATCCAGCGTCCAGGTGACGCGCTTGGGCAGATTGCGCGAGGTGTCCTCCAGGCAAAGTGAAGGGTACGGCCGCAGCTGCTCGTCATTCAGCGGCCCTGTCAGTTGCGCCAGCGGGTGCTGCGGGCTGACCACGCACAGCCAGTTCATATAACCCATGTCGCGGAAGGCGAAGCCGCCGCCGACCGGCACCGCACGGGTGGCGCCGATCGCCATGTCCGCCCTGCCGTCCACCAAGGCATCCCACACGCCGTTGAACACCTCGGGTTGTAGCATCAGTTCGACGTCGGGGAAATGACGGTAGAAATCCAGCACCAGTTGGCGGCTGCGCTGCGGTTTGACGATGATGTCCACCGCAATATTCAGCTGGCCGCGCCACCCGTTGGCCACCTGCTGACAGTGGCGGCGGGTGTCGAGCATTTTTTTGATAACAACTCGCGCATCCTTGATAAACAGCGCGCCGGCCGGCGTCAACTCCACATCGCGGTGACGCCGCTCGAACAGCGGCACCGCCAGCCATTGCTCCAGCTGCCGTACGGTATAGCTCACCGCCGACGGCACTCGGTGCAGCTCCTGCGCCGCCGCGCTGAAACTGCCGGTGCGCGCCACCGCGTCGACCACTTCAAGAGAATATTCAGACCACATCGCTTTGCCTTCAATTTTTTTAACAGCACTTTGCAAATATTACCGTTTCACAAGCAGAGATCCAGCCGGATACACTGGCCGGCGCTAAAAACCTGCGACATTAAAATATTAACGAGAAATACCATGCGAAATTCCTTTGGCTTTATGTTCTACCTCGCCGGCCTGAGCATGCTGGGTTATCTGGCGACCGACATGTACCTGCCCGCCTTCGGCGCCATGCGGGAAGAACTGCAAATTTCCGCCGGCGCGGTGAGCGCCAGCCTGAGTATCTTCCTGGCCGGCTTCGCCTTCGCGCAGCTGCTGTGGGGGCCGCTCTCCGACCGTCTGGGCCGCAAACCGGTCTTATTGATCGGCCTGACGCTGTTCGCCCTCGGCTGCCTGGGCATGCTGTGGGTGGAAAACGCCGTGCAGCTCTGGATCCTGCGCTTTATTCAGGCCGTCGGCGTCTGCTCCGCCACCGCCATCTGGCAAGCATTGGTGGTCGACCGTTACCGCGAAGGCCAAGCCAACCGCGTATTCGCCACCATTATGCCGCTGGTGGCGCTGTCGCCGGCGCTGGCCCCGCTGCTGGGCGCCTGGTTGCTGAACCACGCCAGCTGGCGCGCGATCTTCGCCGCGCTGTTGGTGATCACCGCGCTGCTGCTGCTGCCGACGTTGATGCTCAAAGAGCGCGCCAAAACGCAACCCACCGCCGATGCGCCAAAAAACGGCGTCAGCTTCTGGCAACTGTTGAAATCCCCGGTGTTCAGCGGCAACGTCGCCATGTACGCCGCCTGCTCGGCCGGCTTCTTCGCCTGGCTGACCGGCTCGCCGTTCATCCTCGGTGACATGGGCTACAGCCCGAGCGACATCGGTCTGAGCTACGTGCCGCAAACGCTGGCCTTCCTGCTGGGTGGCTACGGCTGCCGCGCCGCGCTCAAGCGCATCAATGGCAAAACCCTGCTGCCGTGGCTGCTGGTAGCTTATGGTGTCAGCATGGTGGCGCTGTATCTGGTGGCGACACTGACCGAGCCGACGCTCACCACGCTGCTGATCCCGTTCTGCGTGATGGCGCTGGTCAACGGCGCCGGCTACCCAATCATGGTGGCGAATGCGCTGATGCCGTTCCCGGAAAGCAGCGGCAAGGCCGCCGCGCTGCAAAATACGCTGCAGCTGGGGCTGTGCTTTGTGGCAAGCATGCTGGTGTCGGCGTTTATTGCCCAGCCGCTGTTGGCGACGGTGACGGTGATGGTATCGACGGTGATCCTGGCCGCGCTGGGGTATTTCCTGCAGCGGGGAAAAGCGGCCGATGCGCAGCGAAAGGCGCAGCGGGAACATGCTAACTCAGCGTCATAATTACCAAGTTTAATAATCACTTAAAGAATATGCGTGCCGAGTGCGATTTACAGTTGAGTCAACGCCTCGGCACGCCTATACTCAAAAACAACCTTGTAAAGTAACACCTTATAATCTCTATATCTCAATTAGCGCTTGTGTACGCGCTTTGCGTCACACTCTTTTTTTTAAGGATGCATTTATCCCGCGCCGTTCGCGTCGGGTAGCTTCTTAAAATTTCCTCTGTTCATAGTCGGATATCAGACGCCGCGGGCCTATTTTCCGCCGGTAAACGTATGCACCCGCAGAAATTGTCTAAGCTGTTTCCTAACGGGTCATCAGTCAGAAGAAGGTGATGGAGAAGCTATGAGTTCATCGTGTATAGAAGATCTGAGTATCCAGGATAATCAGTGGTACCGTATCGCGCATGAAATGCTCGGCCTGGCCGGCATTGAAATCAACGGATCGCGCCCCTTCGATATTCAGGTTAAAAACCCCGATTTCTTTAAACGCGTTCTGCAACAAGGGTCGCTGGGGCTGGGCGAAAGCTATATGGACGGCTGGTGGGAATGCGAGCGGCTGGATATGTTCTTCCAGCGCGTGGTCAGCGCCGGGCTGGAGAAGAAACTTCCCCACCACCTGAAAGATACCCTGCGTATCGCCGCCGCGCGCCTGACCAATCTGCAATCGAAAAAGCGCGCCTGGATCGTCGGCAAAGAACATTACGATCTTGGCAACGATCTGTTTACCCTGATGCTCGATCCTTACATGCAATATTCCTGCGGCTACTGGAAAGACGCTACTACGCTGGAGGAAGCGCAGGAAGCCAAGCTGCGGATGATCTGCGAAAAACTGCAGCTGCAACCGGGCATGCGCCTGCTGGATATCGGCTGCGGCTGGGGCGGCCTCTCCGCCTATGCGGCGAAGCATTACGGCGTGTCGGTGGTCGGCGTGACCATTTCCGCCGAACAGCAGAAGCTGGCTCAGGCGCGCTGCGCCGGGCTGGATGTGCAGATCCTGCTGCAGGATTACCGCGATCTGCATCAGCAGTTCGATCGCATCGTGTCCGTCGGCATGTTCGAGCACGTCGGGCCGAAAAACTACCGCACCTATTTCAACGTGGTGGAACGCAATCTGGCGCCGCACGGTTTGTTCCTGCTGCACACCATCGGCTCCAACAAAACCGACATGAACGTCGATCCGTGGATCAACAAGTACATTTTCCCGAACGGCTGCCTGCCTTCAGTGAGCCATATCGCCGAAGCCAGCGAAGGCCATTTCGTGATGGAAGACTGGCACAACATCGGTGCCGACTACGATCGCACGCTGATGGCCTGGTTCGAACGCTTCAAACAGGCGTGGCCGCAGCTTGCCCCGCGCTATTCCGAACGCTTCGAGCGGATGTTCAGCTACTACCTGAACGCCTGCGCCGGCGCGTTCCGGGCGCGCGATCTGCAGCTGTGGCAGGTGGTGTTCAGCCCGAAAGGCGTTGAAGGCGGCATTCGCGTCGCGCGCTGAACCATAAAAAAGCCCCGGCAACATCATCGCCGGGGCTTTTTTTTGCTCTCTCGGACCCTGCGGGTTAACCGCAATAAACGCGAATGATTTTATCGTTGCTATCGCCGAGGAAGTTCAGGCGGCGCAGGTTGAAATCCATGGTAACGGCAGAGTTGTACGGAATGGCGCGCACCTTGGCGTCGATCCGCACGCCTTCCAGCGAGGTCATCGGCTTACCGACGAAGTTTTGATACTGCGAAGCGCCGCAGGTATCGTCCGCATCGGCCATTTGCGCGCCGGCGCCCTGCTCAGGTGAGCTGCTGCAGGCGCTCAGCGCCAGCAACGCGGTTAACAACAACGTTTTCCCATAAAACTTCACGCGTTTCTCCTCTCTGCTTATGATTCGATACCGGCGGCAACGCCAGAATCGCTGTCAGTCTTTGTGCGCCGGCGCCATCGCCGCCGCCAGCGTCGCTTCCCGGTTGGCCAGCACGCGCTCGACGGTATCCACCACCGCCTGCGTTTGCGGATCGATTTCGATGTTCACCTTATCGCCCAGGCGTTTCTTACCCAGCGTGGTGCGATCCAGCGTTTCCGGGATCAGGTGCACACAGAAACGATTATTCACCACTTCGCCGATGGTCAGGCTAATGCCGTCGATGCCGATGAAACCTTTGTGCAGCACATATTTCATCAATTCCGCATTCGGCATGCGCAACCATACCTGGCGGTTATTTTCTGACGTATAAATCTTGGCCACTTCCGCCGTGCAGATAATATGGCCGGACATCAAATGACCGCCAATTTCGTCATTGAACTTCGCCGCGCGCTCGATATTGACGATGTCGCCCAGCGCCAGATCGCCGAGGTTGGTCAGGCGCAGCGTTTCCTTGATCAAATCGAAGCTGACGCGGTTGCCTTCCACCGCGGTCACGGTCAGGCAGCAGCCGTTATGGGCCACCGACGCCCCCAGCTCCAGCCCCGGCAACAGCTCGGCAGGCATCTCGATCACGTGGGTGCGGAAATTGGGTTTCTCATCAATGGCGACCAGCGGCGCGGTGCCTTGTACGATACCGGTGAACATATGTGCCTCTTCTTACTAATAGGTTAAAACACTCCCGGCAGTTTGCCCCAGTTGGCGCTGAAAACCAAATCCGCGTAGGCAAAAAACGCGGGCCTGCGCATTTAATAACTATTTATCTGCGGCGTTTGCTTAACGACGCCGAGCAGGTACAATATTTTTGACAAAATTCCGCTATTTTAATTGTTGTCCTCTCGCGGCAGCCCTCCCTCCCACATATATAAATAGAAAGGTGTATGCGTGCAGAAGTACTTAATTGAAGCGCGTAGTTTATTGGCTCTCGCTATCCCGGTCATCATCGCGCAAATATCGCAAACCGCCATGGGCGTGGTGGATACCATCATGGCCGGCGCCTACAGCGCCACCGACATGGCGGCGGTTGCGGTCGGCACTTCAATCTGGCTGCCGGCCATCCTGTTCGGCCACGGCCTGCTGCTGGCGCTGACCCCGGTTATCGCCCAGCTTAACGGCGCCGGGCGGCGCGATCGCATCGCTCATCAGGTGCGCCAGGGCTTTTGGCTGGCTTCCGGCGTGTCCGTGCTGCTGATCGTGGTGCTGTATAACTGCAAGTTCGTCATCGACATGATGCACAACATCGACCCGCAGCTGGCGGATAAAGCCGTCGGTTATCTGCACGCCATTATGTGGGGAGCGCCGGGTTACCTGTTCTTCCAAGTGATGCGCAACCAGTGCGAAGGCCTGTCCAAAACCAAGCCCGGCATGGTGATCGGCTTCCTCGGCCTGCTGGTGAATATCCCGATCAACTACATCTTCATCTACGGCAAGTTCGGCATGCCGGAGCTGGGCGGCGTCGGCTGTGGCGTCGCCACCGGCAGCGTCTACTGGATCATGTTCCTGATGATGCGCTGGTACGTGAAGCGCGCACCCTCGCAGCGCGACATCAAACGCCAGGCAGGCGATCTCGGCGGCCCGGACTGGGCGGCGCTGAAGCGCCTGATCGGCATCGGCATGCCGGTGGCGCTGGCGCTGTTCTTCGAAGTCACGCTGTTCGCCGTGGTGGCGCTGCTGGTTTCGCCGCTGGGGATCGTTGCGGTTGCCGGCCACCAGATCGCGCTTAACTTCAGCGCGCTGATGTTCGTGCTGCCGCTGTCGCTGGGCGTCGGCGCCACCATCCGCGTCGGTTACCGTCTGGGGGAAGGTTCGGTTGAAGGCGCCCGTGTCGCCGCCTACTCCGCCATCGGCGTCGGCATCACCATGGCCGTCTGCACCGCGCTGTTTACCGCCACCTTCCGCGAACCGATCGCCCTGCTGTACAACGACAGCCCGGCGGTGGTGGCGATGGCGTCGCAGCTGATGCTGCTGGCGGCGCTGTACCAAATCTCGGATTCTATCCAGGTGATCGGCAGCGGCGTGCTGCGTGGTTATAAAGACACCCGCGCGATCTTCTTCATCACCTTCATCGCTTATTGGGTGTTGGGCCTGCCGAGCGGCTATCTGCTGGCGTTAACCGATGTGGTAGTGCCGGCAATGGGGCCAAGCGGTTTCTGGATCGGCTTTATCATCGGCCTGACCTTCGCCGCCATCATGATGGCGCTGCGCATGCGCTGGCTGCAGAAACAGCCGACCGCCGTCATCCTGCAGCGATCCACGCGTTGAGCCCGCGCCCGGCCGGTTTCATCCCCGGCCGGGCTGCGGTTTGCGGAAAAAAGCGCCGGACTGCGCACAACCTCAGCAATCGCGTGAAATACCGAATAAAATTGCGCTTTTCCCCTTGCCAGCACGCGGGGAGCTCGTTAATATTCGTCCCCGCTGTCAGCCATGACAGACAGGAAAAGATGCGTCCGTAGCTCAGTTGGTTAGAGCACCAC
>NZ_KV792400.1:0-133916 GCF_001808215.1 Serratia sp. HMSC15F11 | reverse complement strand
GCCAGCGGCGGCAGCGCCACCAGCATGTCGCATTGTGGGCAAAGCGTCTTATCGTGTGACGACGAGTCGATGTGCTGTAGCGCTGGCCGACAGAAGGATGGCAACTGGTTTTTCCTGCGATTGGGGGGCAATGTACGGGATATTTGACTCAAAAAACTGTCCCAAGAATGATCATGATAGCTTCATTAAGCGTTTTTCGCGTAGAGGTTAGTCGCATTAAGCGTGCGAACTTGCTCTGCTATATCGTCTATGATCTGAAAACGTCGGCGATACTCCGCCCGCTTTTTACTGGGTATATGTTCCAATGATTTTCTTTCAAACGTCAAGGGCAGCTGCCAGCGCCACGAATTCTGTTTTACCCCACCGATTAACGACCAGAAATCGTCGTAACTTGCATGCAAATGTCGGCCTTTACTCATTCGATACCGCAGTGAGCGAAAAACGTGTCCATTATCGCTGACGCCATAAATAGCGCGCACCGCGGTGAGATCAGCAAGGTGGCTAATAAACTCTATCAAAACACGTTTGGGGAAAATACCCGACAGAGCGCGCGTAGCTTCTTTGATGGTCTCATGGGGGACATGTCGTCCAGGACCTTGCAGGCCACCAATGACGAAATGCCATTCGGCCCTCTCGGACACGGCAGAAAAGGTCGCGCTGGCGAGCAGTTCTTTATTGTCGCCACGCAACCATAGCGTTGACTCGCCCTCGCGTTCTGCTTTGTGCGCACAAGAGGCCGAAATGGTAAAACGAGCCTTCTCTCTGCCGGTGAATTCCGCCAAAATCGTTTCTTCTCGCGATATCAGCGCGCTGGACAGTGCTTTGTTACTGAGAGAGGACACATACCGGTAATGGCTGACAATTGCCGATGCACGTTGTTTGGCATTGAGGTTGCGCGTCAGGTATTGCCGGTGCGTTTTACACGGGAATGTGTCTTGATTATATAGCATCGATTTCAACTCACTCTGTAGAGTTAAAATGGATAGTGATTTTTTAGTCGATGAATAGTATAAAATAAGGCGAAGCAAGAACTTTGCACGGAAGCTCTTTTTCCTCCACGCCGGACCAGGGACGATCTGTCCCGAGAGTAATTCTAAGATAATATTTCTTTCCAAGATTTTCATCCTATAAGTGCGTTTTTTATTTTGATTTTTCGTTTATTAATTGATGGTATTTTTGATATTTTAATGGGTGATTCTTAATTTATTATCCATGATCTATCAAGGTTTGATGGAGGGGGCGCTTTTAACCGGACCGCATGTCGCCCTGAGTCTGCTTCAGCCGGCCTTTTGCGCATGCGGTTCAGGTTGTGCACCTGGTTGGTGAGCAGTACTAGTTGCGGAGAATGTAGCTGCAACCTTAATCAATGTATTGAAGTGACATGGTAAGGTTGAAAATAGTGCATAGGGTGAACGGCTTTCCGATAAATTTTTTCTTAATAGGACAATTATTGGTAACGCCTGCCTTGTAAGAAAAATGCGGTGCCGGCGTCAAATACCTATTTGTGGGAGAGTTCTCTGTTTGTTGCTGAGTGATAATGTGCTGCAAGGTATATATCAGCGTATTTGTTTAATCATTCACACAACCAGCAAGTGTCGTAAGCAGAATAATCTGTTGCTACGGTTGAATCTCACCGTCTTTTCTCTCCTCTGGGAAACGACATTATCGCCAATGTTAAACCATTGGCTTGTTTATAAAGTGAGGTTGTTATGTGTGGATGTTTGATTTCAAGAACGAAGGACTTTAGCTTTAATGGTCAGCGTTATAGCGTTTTTATTGCGCATGACAAGCAAGCGCATGGCGATTTAAAAGCGCTTTACTTTCTCGATGCCAATACTCAGTTCTCCAGGCTGACTGAACGCCATCGGTGCAGAAGTAACGACAATATTCTTTATGTCGGCATCGGCTATCAGGATGGGGTGGATATACTAAAAGCAAGAACCCGCGACTATACGGTTCCCTCTGATGATAAAGAGTTTATTGACGGTGGCGGAGCGCCGGCATTTTATCAGTTTATCACCACATGCGTTAAGCCCTGGATTGAGTCACACTACTCAATCAATATAGACAAACAAACGCTGGCAGGTCATTCACATGGCGGGCATTTTGTACTTTATACGTTGTTGAACCATCCTGACGCGTTTCAAAATTATCTGGCGGCCAGCCCATCGATCTGGTGGGGGAATGGGGCGTTGCTTCCTGATGGCAAGTTAACAATCGCTGAAAGCGTTAATAAAATAACCCTGATGATCGGCGAGTATGAAGAAAAGGTTCATCCGCAAAGCAATCAAACGGAAAGAGAGCGGGTGACAAGAATTAATGCAACACCCAAATTGCGAGTCAGGCATCTGGCAAAAAAACTGATCGAAGATGAGCAGCGCTGTGATTTTATTTTCTGCTCAGGGCGTCGTCACGCGGGGGTCATCAAGGATTATGCCCTGATGGCGAATGCGATCGCGGCGCATAATATTCAAAGTGATGGGCTTTAGTGGCGTGATGTGATCATTTTTTTGAACGCCTGCAAGTGAGCCGCTTTTAGTCGTCTGCAGGTATTCACCAGGGAAACTAAAAATGAGAACGGTATGCCGATATCAGGCAATGAAAATCTGTTTTAACCTTATCTCTTACAATGACTGCTGCGGGATCATTGTCGTCCATCTATTATGCCGACGAGATCCTGCAAGCGTACGTGTTTTTTGAGCCGAAACCGGGCGTCTGTCGCCTTAGTTCCCATGCTTCCCTCTGCTTATCCTTTCGCCGGTTAAACAACCGTTTAATCATCCGCTGTTATAATTACCCCTGTTGAGTCTTGATGGATGAATGTTTTTCTCCTCAAGCATTGCGATGCGGCGCTCTGCGGAGCGGCATCCGTTTTCGGGACATGCCGGTGGTTCGGTGAGAAGTAAGGAGAAGTTCACTATGAGCAGAAAAGACAAGCTCGCGGCGGCCCTGCTGGCCATCTTCCTCGGTGGGCTGGGCATTCACAAGTTTTACTTAGGGATGAAATGGTGGGGGCTGTTCTACCTGCTGTTCTGCTGGACGGGGATCCCGGCGATTGTCGGCTTTATCGAAGGCATTATTTATCTGTTCCAATCGGAAGAGAAGTTCAACCAGAAATACAATCCTGGCCTGATCTGATTTTTATTGCGGCGCTTCCTGCTAAGGGGAGCGCCGCTTTTCATTCCGCTACTGTTTTTTCATCATCATCTTGCCGCGCATCTCTTTGCTCATCATTTTATTCGAGCTGGAGATTACGCAGTTATATTGCTTGCCTTGGTTGATGATCATAAAGGTGCTGACCGGATTTTTAAAATCCTTGTCGATGGTGAAGTAAATATAGGCCTGCGGCAATGCGGCCGGTTTAAAGGCGCCGAAGGCATACACATCCGCCAGGCCCAACGCGGAGAGATCGACCGTCAGCTCCATGGGCTTCATGGAATCCGGCGATGGGAACATCGATTTGGCCGACATCATCATGGTGCTGCTGTTGATGGTGTAATCGGTTTTAACCTTCATGCCCATATATTTCGATTCCGGCATGGAAAGTTCTTTTTTGCAGGCGGCGTCGTGCTGCGGCGCCGGGCTGCCGTTTTCCATCACAGCGTGCACGTGTTCCAACATCACCGCCGCGCTGCCGGTGGTAGGCTGCGCATCGGCCGCGTAAGCCACGCCGCTGAAGGCGGCTACAGAGGTAAGGATAATGCCTGTAACGATTTTCATTGTCGCTCTCCGGAATACTAATAATGATATTAATTGCGGTGTGTAGCCTATTGGCTTGATAAAACGCAAGGTTACCCGTTCCGTGGAAATAACATCCCCCCGGAATATTGCTATGAAATGGTTTCCACCCTCGTGGCTAGCGGGGTTGATTTAACTTTAACAAACACCTTTGTCTTTTTTGTTTGGCGTTTTTATCTGCATATAAATAGTATGTCTAAACATAGTCAATGTTTAGAATATACACAAATTATTGCAGTTTTTTTCTGCATTCATTTTTAATTTTTTAATCTGGTTATAAGTATTTCATTGATATTAAGAGAGTTGTTTCTTTACGTTGGAATCACTCTGTGAAGCGTTATTTATGTGATTCGTGCAGTTACATAAATAACGTCAAGGGTAATATGGATATATTGCCAGGCTTATTATTCACTTCGTTTGGAATAATCACCTTTACCTGCTGTTAGCGGTCGTCCAGCAGCGGCGGTATTTCCCGGCAAAAAAATTCGATCAGCGCTTTTACCGCCGGTGGCACACCACGCCGTGATGGGTAAAGCAGCACCAGCTCGCCATTTTGTGGATGCCACCCGCTGAGCACCTCTTGTAAATCCCCCCGCGCGAGCGCCTGGCGGCAGGCATAGTAGGGGATACCGCAAATGCCTTGTCCATCAAGGGCGGCATGCAGGATGACCTGCAAATTATCGCTGCTTAACCGGGGCGAGAAGGGCACGTTAATCACGGCGTTTTCCGGCCCGTAGAGCCGCCAGCCCGGCGCGCCTTGCTGTGGCGGGTAAAGCAGGCAGGGCATATCGCTCAGCTGCTGTGATGTTGCGGGGGCATCGTGTCGCGCCAGCCATACCGGGCTGGCGGCCAGCAGCCATTTGGCGGTGCCGAGCCGCCGTTGAATGAGCCCTGCGGCCTCGTTGGCGATGCCAAGTCCGCGGAGGGTGAAGTCCAGCCCTTCTTCCAACAGATCTACCCGTCGGGCAGTGACGTGCGTTTCCACGTTCACTCGGGGGAAGCGCGCCATGAACGTCGGCAAAATAGATGCGATCACTTCGTCCGCCAGCAGCGGTGACACGCTGAAGCGTACGGTACCGTTCGGTTCCGCCAGCGTGCGCAAGGCCACCTGCTGGGCCTGGTGCGCTTGCTGCATCATTGCGACGCAGTGCTGATAGACCTCGTGGCCGACGTCGGTGAGTTGGAGACGCCGCGAGGTTCTTTGCAGCAACCGCAGGTTGAGTTGGCGTTCCAATTGCGCCACCTGGCGACTCAGGCGAGAGGTTGGGATGCCCAGCGCTTTGCCGGCAGCGGTAAATCCTTTGTGCTCAATGACCTGGGTGAAAAAATACATGGCGTTGAGATCGAGCGGAAAAACAGACATCGCGCATCTCATTGTGATCATTTTTGCAATGATAGCTTCTATTGTCGCCTATTTAACCCTCATTGATGCGGTTTTATCCTGCAGGCACACCATTGTTGAAATGAGGATAAGCATCATGAAAACCTTTTACCGCACGTTGGCCTTGGCCATTGCGATGGCCGGGGCGGCGCAGCCGGCCTTCGCCGCACCGGCTGCGTCACAGCCACATACTCAGACGCAGCAGGCGTCTGGCTCTTTGCAGCTGTTGGATCGCAACAACTCGGTACTGTTGTTGGTTGACCATCAGATCGGCCTGATCACCGGCGTGCGTGATATGGACAGCGCGGCGCTGAAACATAACGTCGTGGCGCTCGCCAAAGCGGCTCAGGTGATGGGGATCCCGGTGGTCGTGACGTCGACCGGTGCCAACGGTCCGTTCGGGCCGATCATTCCGGAGCTCAAGGCTGCGTTGCCGGGTGTGAAAATTATCGATCGCCACAGCGTCAACGCCTGGGACGACGCAAACGTGCGCAAAGCGGTCGAGGCCACCGGCCGCAAAAAGATCGTGATCGCCGGCGTATCGCTGGAAGTGTGTGCCGGGTTCCCGGCGATCACCGCCAAAGCGGCGGGGTACGACACCTATGTGGTGATCGATGCCTCCGGCACTTTCAACCAGTCCAAGCATGAAGCGGGGATGGCTCGGCTGATTCAGGCCGGAGTGATTCCGACGGATTACGGTACGGTGGGAGTCGAGTGGCTGGGGGATAATGGCGATGCCAAAGCTGGTGAGCTGTACGGGGCGCTGGATATGCCGGCGACGACCTTGGTGAACCAGCTGTTCCAGGCCAAGGGCAAATAGCGCCTGGCCTGATGGCGATATTTTTCAACTCCGCTAACCGCCTGAGCTAGAATCAGGCGGTTTTCTCGTGGAAAAGGATATCGCCATGGCCGCCTGGGCCCTTTTGATCGTCGGTTGGTTGTTGATTTGGCGGGATTACCCGATTTTCGGCGTGCTGTGCATCGCGCTGTTCGCCGTGCTGCAATGGGCGAAGTACGTCGCTAAAGGCGCGCAAGACCCCGAAGAGGCCGCAGAGTGGCGCAAGACCGACTGGCGCTCGCAGCCGATTGAGATGGCGCACGCCGGCGACAGCGATCGGCAGATTGGCGGCGTGGGGGAGCTGGGCATGGGCGGCCCCAATTTTTGGACGCTGCTGCTGCGCGACGGGGCGATTGTGCATAGCGCCTGTGCCGCGCCGCAGGACGTGGACGGCGGCAAGCTGCGCCTGATCCCGACCCGCAGCCGCGAGGGTGAGGGGGTGACGGTGTACGAGCCTGCCGCCCGAATGATGTACGCGTTGCCTGCATTGACCGATCGCGAGCAGGCGGCATTGGCCGCCGGTTCCGCTCAGGCGCTGGCGCGGCTGCGGGCGAGGTGTCGGCAGGCGGAGGCTACGCCGCTGCGTCAGGTGCGCGGGCTGTGGGTGCCTCAGTGGGCTGAGGACCCGGCGGATCGTCTGGCGATCGCCTTACCCAGCGGGCGGGCGCTGGCGGCGCGCTCGATGTTGCCGACGGATTTGCGCCATGCGGACGATCCTGCCGCGCTGCTGCACGCGCCGCCTTATGAGCTGTTGCTGGATAACAGGCCGACCAATTTCTTCGTGTGCGATCTCGATCGCGTGGCGGAATCCCCGGCGGGTGACGGCTTGAGCGTCGGCGGCTGCCAGTTTCACGGCGAGCATATTGTCGATGGCCTGTACCATCTGCACTTCGCCGGCGAGTGGTTCAGCCTGCTCTCTCACGCGCACAAACCGGCGGGCGGGCGCGGTTCGGACAGCACTTTTTTCGTCGAGCGGGTCGAGCCGCAAGACGGCGGGGTGTTTGTGATTGAATGGGATGCCTACGGTGCGGGGCTCGGCGGACGTGAGGCGCGCGTAGCGGCGCCGCCGGTCTTGGTTATCGCGGTGAGCTGGCAGGAGCTGCCGTTGCAGCTGCCCACGGCCAATAACCGCGTGACCGTGCGCTTGCCCAACGCCACGGCGTAAGGCTTAAGGCAGTACCCTGACTTCGCCGTTGTGCAAGGTCAGCACGGCGATCGGGCTGCCGGAGAAGCACTCCCTAAAGGCCCAACCGCTGGGCCGAAATGCCGCCGCTGGCAGCCCGGCCTGCCACTCCTCCCACTGCGGAGCCGGCCGATCCGACGGTAAAGAGAAAGAGACCAGCCAACCGGCTTCGCAGTGCACCCTTTGGCCGGTTGGACGGGTGAAGGTATGCGCACCTGCCAGCTCCATCACCGGCGGTAAAACCTCGAAGGCGATGATCGGCACGCCGGCCACGCTCTGTGGCTGAGGAAAACGCACGGCGGTCACGCCGTCCATCGTGATAGGGCTGTCTTCGGTGCCGGGCAGGCGTGGCTCCTGCCGATTTACCCAGCTTCCCTTCGGCAGCGTGATTTCACCGAGCGGCTTTGCCTCGTCGAGCGTCAGGTAGCTGCGTTGATTCCAACGATCTTCCGCCCGCTGGCTCTTGATGTCCTGGATGGCCATGCCGATCAGCATCAGCGCGCACGCCACCGGGTAGACCGCCAGCGCCGAGGCCAGCAGATAGCCGCCCCAGGAGAGCGGCGGTCGCGGGCGGCCGCAGCGGGCAGAAGCGTAGCGCCAGCCCCACCAGGTGAGCAGGATGCCGGTGAGCAGCAGGGCCAACAACAGCGCCAGCAATCCTGCGGCGCCGGCGCCATAACCTAGCAGCATGGCAGGTTCTTCATGTTCACGGCGTGGTGGAACGATAGCGGACGAAGTAGGGCTGTGGGGGGGGCTCCCCGTCATCGCCATAGTGGCTTTCCGGTTCGATCACGGTCTGGCGTGCGTCGTCGCGCCCGTTGTAGCGGTACTCCAACGGCTGCCGGTAGCGCACGTCGGATGAGCGCAGATCGAAAATCAGCGAAAGACGCGCATCGCCGTTATCCGTTTGGGCGACCAGCTTGTCGTTGCCCGCCCACAGCTGATACAGCGATTTATCGCCGTTTTCCAACAGCACCGTCAGCTGCCCGTCAGATTGATAACGCAGGAGCTGATACAGCCCTCTGTCCAGCGTTTGCGCGATCAGGTAGATGCCGCCATCCGGGGCCTGGGCGCTTTCCTTTACGCGCACCGCGAGCCAATGCAGTTCGGCCACCTCGCCGGTTTTGCCGTTAACGGCGATGTGCAAGGCGCCGGAACCGAGCACCGGGTTCATCCAGAACAGCACGCGATCGCCATCAACGGCGGTAAAGATCTCGGGCATGGATTTGCGCTTACCGGAGGCGTTAGCCGTCGGTGAGTCCTCCTCGCCGCGCTCAAAGCCCAGCAGCTGCCGCGCTTCCAGCTGTGCCGGCAGATCCAGCGTTTGCCGCCAATGGGCGCCAAAGTCCGGGCTGTAGAATACGCCTTCGGTGCTGATGAAATACAGCGTGCGTTTCCCCGGCTGCGCCACCAGTTTGCCGCCGATAAAAGAAGGCCGGCTATCGTCGCCCTCGGGCCATGGGATCAGCGCCCCGAGGGTGCCCCGTTGCACATCGACCAGCCTGCGCCCCTTGGACAGAAAAAGCACGCACTCCTGCTCGGCGCAAACCGCATCATAGATCAACTCGTCGAGTTGCCCCAGCATCTGCAGCCCCTTCGGGCCGGTGAATAACACCTGGCTGAGGTAGTTGGCCGCCCAGCCGTAAAAGCTATTGTAAGCCCCGCTCTCGCTCCTTTTGCTGATGAGCAGCAGAGCGCCGTCCTGCGCCGGGTAGCTGTGGATGAGATCGTAACGGGCTATCGTCGGCAAGGCCTCGTCGCTCTGGGTCCATTGCCACTGTGCATAGCGTTGTTCAGGGGCGAGAAAATAGACGCCCAGCGCGCTGGCCAAAAACAGCGTCAGGATAATAAGGGGTCTTTTATAAAGCGCTAACGTCATCATTTCAGCTCCGTCACCTGTTCCTGCCGCCATAGCCTGCGGCGCAGATTGCGCAGGTATTTGAACGTTTTAAACGTGCGGTGCTGCTCAAAAGCGTAGAGGCGGCAGATCTGGGCGAAGCCCTCGATCAGCAGCGCCAGGCCGCTGATCATCAGCATCATCAGCAGCAGAATCGGCGGCAATTCACTGCCGAGGCGCCTCAGGGTCCAGGCATCCAGGTAAAAGCCCGCTGGGGTATCGGCGTTATCCCACACGATCAGGCCGAGCATCAAACACATCACGATCGCGCCGAGGATGAAGACAACGCGCGCGCTCAGGTTAAGGCCGGCTTCGGTGAAGTATCGGCTGCCGCCGATGAGATAGGTCTGGCGATCGCGATGGTTGATGATCCCACGTACCGTAGGCAGCTCGGGGACGGTGTCGTTTTCACAATACAGCACCTGCAGCAGATCGCCTTTGGCGATGAAAAGCGGATGTTGCCGACGAAATACCGGATGCAGTTTGGTATTGGGGACGTTGAGCGCGCGGGTTGTCAACGCGAAGTGCGTCTCCTTCTGGCGCCACGCATAAGTGTCCAAATACTGTACCTGGCGCGGGATTTCATAGTGGAGGAGTTCGTAGCTCAGGGCGTTGACCGTCTCGATGCCGGAGGCCTCGACGCCGTCAGGGAGGGGAAACTCGGTTTGTTGCGTTGTGGGCACTGGCGTTGCGTCTGCACGGACGGCCCGGTATTTGATGCCGGGGATTTTCAGGCTGAGCGAGCCGGGCGGCGTGACGTCTTGCCCCAGCAGCACGCGATCCAGCGCCCTGAGCAGGCGCCTGCGGCCGCGGTGCGCGATCAGCAGGAGTTCCGAACCGACGAACAGCACCAGGCCGATGCCGATAAGGCCGGCGATGATGGCGATAAAGAACAGGGCGATGGTCAGCCAGGAATCTTCCCGGTCCATGATGAAAAAGCCCGTCGGGAAACCGCCGGCCAGCACCGCGCCCAGCAGCAGCAGGGCAACGTATTTTAGCTTGTATTTCAGCGTTCTGTCGGGCTCCAGGCGGCCTTTAGTGCCGTGCAGCAGCCAGTGCAGCCAATAGCTGCCGTCCCGCAGGCGGTGGGCGCCAATCTTCACCCGATCGCCGGCGGCGAGCCTGGCCAGCAAATTTTCGCTGTCGCTGAAGTCGTCACGGTAAAAAAAGAACGTTTGGCCGGAGGCGATGATCCTCACCAGGTTGTCGGGCGCAGTCTGTTGGCAAGCGCATTGCTCGACGGTCACATTAAAAAATTGGGTTTGCATGTCATTCCCTGTCAGCGGGCGTGGCCCGAAAATTCATCCCTGGCGCCGGGTAGTCAGCGCTTTTTCATCAGTGGCAGCATGCGCACCAGCGCATTGTCCTTGACGATATAGTGGTGGAACAGCGCGGCGGCGGCATGCAGGCCGATCAGCCAATAGCCGAACGACGCCAGCGTTTTGTGCCAGCCGATAATCGTCCGCGCTTGCGGCCGATCCGCCACGTCGGCGAACGGCATCGGCAGGCCGAACAGATACCACTCCTTGCCGCCCAGATAGCGCGAGTACACTCCCAGTACCGGCAGCGTCAGCAGCAGCAGGTAAATCAGGGCGTGCGTCAGGTGTGCCAGGCCGGTTTGCCACTTCGGCGGTTTGGGCACGATAGCGGGCGAAGGGTGGCGCCAGCGCAGGAACAGGCGGGCGATCATCAGCGCAAATACCGTTACGCCGCAGCTGAAGTGGGTGACAACCAGCACGTACCAGGGGGCGCTGCCCGGTTCGGCAAAGTCGCGCAGCTCGATGGTGACGCAGGTGATGACCAGCAGGATCGCCACCAGCCAGTGCAGGCGAATTTGCCACGGCATGTAGGTGTTCTGCACCGGGTTACCTTTTGATGTTAAAGGGTCTGTGCGCCGATGGTAACGAAATGTTACAGGCGAGGAAAGCGCCTGCGCGCAGTTTAAGCAAAATGCCAGGGATTAAGCCGCTTATTAAGCTATGAATTTAGTGGGTTAAGTGCCTGGCGGCAGGGGCGGGAGCTGGCATCGTAAGTTGTGAAGCTAATGCGCGGTAGGTTCAGAGGCTGACAGCTTATTAAGCGATGAGGCGAGTAGCGCCACAGCTCTCGCCGCGGCGCCTGGGATCAGTTCAATTTGGCCTTGGCGAAGTCGCTGCCGTTCACATCCACCACGTAGCCGCTCAGGTTGCTGCGGGTGGCGTAGAACACTTTGCCGGTGGCCAGCGGCAGCCACGGCGCCTGTTTGGCGAAGATTACCTGCGCCTGTTGATACAGCTTGGCGCGCGCCTGAGGCTGATTTTCCTGAATCGCCTGCTGGATCAGGCTGTCGTAATCATTATCGCACCAGCGCGCCACGTTGGCGCCGCTCTGTACCCCGGCGCAGCCGAGCAGGGTGGCGAAGTTGTCCGGATCGCCGTTGTCCGACACCCAACCGTACAGCGCGCTCTGCTGTTCGCCTTTGCGCAGCCCGGCCAGATACTGGCCCCACTCCCAGGTGACGATCTTGGCTTTCACGCCCACCTTCGCCCAGTCGCTCTGGATCATCTCGGCGATGCGCTTCGAGTTCGGGTTGTAGGGGCGCTGTACCGGCATCGACCAGATGTCGGTCTCAAAGCCCTGCTCCAGCCCGGCCTGCTTCAGCAGCTCGCGCGCCTTCTGCGGATCGTAGGCGTACTCCGGCAGTTTATCGTTGTAGCCCAGCATGCCCGGCGGCAGCAGCGAGTTGGCCGGCGTGCCGCTGTCTTTGAACACTGCGGCGACGATCGCTTTCTTGTCCACCGCATAGCTCAGCGCCTGGCGCACCAGCAGGTTGTCGAACGGTTTTTTCTGGGTGTTGAACGCCAGATAGCCGACGTTCAGCCCGGTAATGTCGTGCAGCTGCAGGTTGCCGTCGGCCTTGATGGCGGCGAACTGTTCCGGCAGCGGCGCGGGGATGATCTGGCATTCGTTGGTTTTCAGCTTGGCCAGCCGGGTTTGCGGATCCGGCGTAATCGAGAAGATCAGATGCTTGCTGGCCACTTCGCCCTGCCAGTAGTGCGGGTTAGCGATGTAGCGGATCAGCGAATCCTGCTTATACTGCTGAAGCGCAAATGGCCCGGTGCCGATCGGCCAGTTGTCGACGTATTCCGGCGTGCCCTTTTTCAACATTGCGTCGGCGTATTCGGCGGACAGGATCGAGGCGAAATCCATCGCCCAGTCAGCGACGAAGGCGGCGTTGGGCTGGCTCAGCGTAAAGCGAACGTGATGCTCGTCCACCGCTTCCACCTTGGCGATCAGTTTATCCAGGCCCATGTCGGTGAAGTATTCATAGTTGCCGCCGGAGACCTTGTGATACGGGTTAGCGGGATCCTTCTGCCGCATCACGGTGAACACCACGTCTTCGGCGTTGAAGTCGCGCGTTGGGGTGAAATATTTGTTGCTGTTGAATTTCACGCCCTGGCGCAGGGTAAAGGTGTAGGTCTTGCCGTCCGGGCTGACGCTCCACTCGGTGGCCAGCGAAGGGGCGGGGGTTTTATCGCTTTCGCGCAGTGTTACCAGCCGGTTGTACAGCACCTGCGAGGTGGCGATAAAGGTCGGCCCGGAGCTGGAGAGCTGCGGGTTGAACGATTCCGGCGAGGCGACGGTGCAGTACACCAGCGCATCGGAAGCGGCCAGCGCGCTGCCCGCCGACAGCAGGCCGGCGCTTGCCAGCGCCAGACCGGCGATAGGGTGTTTTAAAAACGTCAAGGCAAGATCCTCAGGTGGGGGGAGCCGTTAGCGGCGAATTGATTTAACTATAGATAACGGATGGCGCGACGGGTAACAAGCGCCTCAGCTGCGCATTCTGTGCGCCTTGCGTTGCCTGCCGCCACAGCGCAGATCTACACTGCTGGGCAATCACTCACTCGCAAGGATTTCCCGATGAGCCACTTTCGCCCTGTCGCCCTCGAACACGCCAGCCGCCTGCTGAACCACGGCCCGACGGTATTGATCACCAGCCGCAGCCGCGACGGCGCCAAACGTAACGTGATGGCCGCCGCCTGGTCGATGCCGGTGGAGTTTAGCCCGCCGCGCATTGCCATCGTGGTGGACAAAGGGGCGCACAGCCGGCAAATGATCGAGGAAAGCGGCGCATTCGGCATTTGCGTGCCGGCGGCCATGTTCATCGACGCCACCTACGCGGTCGGCAGCGTGTCCGGATTGGATGACGACAAGTTCGCCCGCTTCCACATCGCCGCGGCGACGAGCGCCACCCTGCAGGTGCCACTGATCGAACAGGGCTGCGTGGCGTGGCTGGAGTGCCGCTTATTACCGGAAAGCGGCGCGCAGGAAAAATACGACACCTGCTTCGGCGAGGTGCTGAGCGCGGCGGCGGACGAGCGGGTGTTCCAGCAAGGGCGCTGGAACTTCACCGCCGCCAATGCGGATCTGCACACTATTCATCATCTGGGGGCGGGCAACTTCGTGCGCAGTGGCGAGACGCTGCGGGCCAAACCGCTTTAATCGGCCGCGCGCTTGCGGTCGGCATCATAGCGCTCGCGGGCGGCGTCCAGCTCGGGGAAATGGTATTCCGCCCATCGGTCCAGCGCCGTCAGCGTCTCGACCAGCGAGCAGGCGACGGCGCTGAGCCGGTATTCCACATGCGCCTGATTCTTTTCACTTAAATCCAGCCGTTCGAGCAGCCCGTTGCGTTCCAGCTGGCGCAGCGTTTGCGTCAGCACCTTCTGTGAAATGCCGTCGATGCGGCGCAGCAGCTCGCCGTTGCGCATAGGCCGCTGCGCCAGCGCGGGCAGGATCAGCATCACCCACTTGCCGGAAATCAGCGCCAGCGCATCGCGCGCGGAGCATTTACTCGAATAGACGTCGCCGGGATAAGCCATTGGGAGTTACCTTCAGGTGCGTAATTGCCAAGGGTGCGATAAAGCCACAGCATAGCAGCACCACCTTACAGCGGGAGAAACAGGATGAACGTGCTGATTGTGCTGGCTCACCCCGAGCCGCATTCTTTCAATGCCCATTTGGTCGAACAGGCGCGGCAGGCCTGGCTGGCGCAGGGGCACCAGGTGAAGACGGTCGATCTGTATCAGGAGGGATTTGATCCGCGCGAGGGCGCCGGCCATTACCCCAGCAGAAAGCAGGCGGGAAGGTTCGATGCGATGCAGGAGCAGCGTCATCATTGGACGATCCAGGCGCTGCCGGCGGAGATCCGGCGGCATATCGAGCTGCTGCGCTGGGCGGATACGCTGGTGCTGCAGTTCCCTTTCTGGTGGTTCGGCGCACCTGCCATCCTCAAGGGCTGGATGGATCGGGTGTTCGTTTACGGCGGGGTGTACGACAGCCGCCACCGCCATGAGAACGGCGTGATGCGCGGCAAACGGGCGCTGCTGACCGTTACCGCCGGCGCTTCCGCTCAGGCCTGCGCGCCGGACGGGCGCGACGGCGATATGCGGCTGATGCTGTGGCCGATCATGCATGCGCTGCACTATATCGGCTTTAGCGTGCTGGAGCCGTTCCTGGTCTATGGTGTGCGCGGCGGGTTGGCGGGCGAGGAGCGGCAGGCGCAGAACGCTGCTTTGGCGCAGGTGACGCAGGCGTATCGGGAAGGCTTAAGCGATCTTGCCGCCTGGCCGGCGGTGCCGTTCAACCGCAATGACGATTTTGACGCCGATCTGGCGCTGAAGCCCGGCGCGCCGGTCTACAGCCCGTTCGTGCGGCACCGCGATCCGGTTTAGAAACCGGCCTTCAGCAGTTCCTCGCGCAAGTCGTCGATAATCGCCGGTTCGATATCGGGGAACTGTTGCTGGATATCGGCGATGGCGTCTGCCACGCTCGGGCCGGCGAAGGTGCCGGAGAAGGGCACCAGCGGCAGGTTGGCGTCGCTGTCCGGCAGTTCACCGCGGATAGTGCCGGTGATCATGCCCGCTTTTTTTTCCGCCGTGAGGTCGTACTCCCCCACGTTTTTGTCGATCGGTTTCATTGGCCGCCTCGCTGTCGGTGAGTGTTTACCCTGTTCTGTTAAAGCATAGTGTTTCAGGCAATGAATACCAATCAATGCATATAATATTAATATAAAACAATATGATGCGATTTTTTGTCGTTTGACGTTCACCGGGGGCCGGCGCTATGCTCTTGGCGCTAAAGGACCTTCCTCACTGACAGGGACAGACGACATGAAAAAACTGAAACGCGCGGCGCTGTTGTTGTCGCTGTTGGCGCTCAGCGCCTGCACCCACCACCTCAGCAGCGCGGAGCTGCATGCCAAGCACTACATTTATCAAACCCGCGACGATTTCGATCCGCAATTCCGCACCGATGTGAACGGCAGTATTAAGAACGCCGTGCCGATGTTCGAACAGTTCTACCAGCTGGGGAAAAAGGATCGCGCGGCAGGCGTGGCGCGCAGCGAGGCGCAGAAAAAGGCCGACTATCTGGCCAGCCCGGAATTCCAGCAGAACATGGAACACAAAACCATTTTCATCAACCGCACTTACAGCGGCTCCGACAACCCCAAACGCCGCCAGGTGTTCTCGCAGGAAGCGGTGGGCGCTTATTGGGACGGCTACGAAGGGCGCTGAACATAATCCCTCACAAATATACCCGTCATACTTGAAGCTGCATCTGTGTTGACTGCGAGCGCTCACCCCAGTTACTTACTTGAGTAAGCTCCTGGGGACTCCCGCTCTTGCCGCCGTGATGCAACTCCAATTATTTAGGGTATAGAAGGTAATAAAAACTGGTCTTCTGGCGGTTATTTGATTATAAAAACCGCCGCTAAGGACGATGTTCATAGATGAAACCAGGAGTGTTTATGTTGGCAAAAGTTAAGCGTTCGCTCGCCGCCGCCGTCGTATTGATGTTGGCGCTGCCCGCGGTTCAGGCCGCGGATTACCGCGCGGGCGAGCAATACACCCGGCTGGATAAGCCGGTGGCCGCCGCGCCGGCGGTGGTGGAATTTTTCTCCTTCTACTGCGGCCCTTGCTATCAGTTCGCCGAAACCTACCGCGTAGGCAGTACCGTAGCTCAGGCGCTGCCCGCCGGTGAGAAAGTCACCAAGTATCACGTCAGCCTGATGGGCAAACTGGGCAATGAGCTGACCGAAGCCTGGGCGGTGGCGACGGTGCTGGGCGTGGAAGACAAGATTGAAGGGGCGATGTTCGACGCGGTGCAGAAACAGCGCGCCGTCAACGGCGCCGAAGATATTCAGCGGGTGTTCACGGCGGCCGGCATCGATGCCGCTACCTATGAAAATGCGCGTCACAGCCTGCTGGTCAAAGGATTGATCGCCAAGCAGAACGAAGCGGTGAAAGCGTTCGAGGTACGCGGCACCCCGTCGTTCTACGTGGCAGGCAAATACAAGATAGACAATGCCGGCATGGCCAGCACCCGCGTTGAAGGTTACGCCAAAGAGTACGCGGCGGTGGTGCGTTACCTGTTGGACAAACAGCCGTAAACCGGGCCGTCAGGGCCCGGTGTTAGCCGCCGGATCTATTTTGCCGCAGGCAAATCCAGCGCCTGGCGCAGCTCGTCGCGCGCTTGCCGGTACTGCTGCTGGAAATCCTGCTGCTGTGAAAGCTGCTGGCTGATCACGCTGCCGGCGATGCGACCCATCTCGATATCGGAAGGGTAGTGGATCCCCGCCACTACCCGGTTGTCACCGTATTGCCAGGCGCGCGTCATGATGGCGGCGCGCTTTTCCGGCACCATGTTGGCCAGGGTGATGCCCATTAGCGTGCCCAGCGTGGTGTGGCCGGAAGGCCAGGAGCCGGAGCTGGAGCGCTTGACGATCGGCTCGATGCGGCTGTCCAGCATATGCGGGCGCGGGCGCTTCCAGAAATCTTTCGCCGGATCGACCACCGCCGCTTCGGTGGCGACGATGCGATCGAAGAAGGCGCTCACGGCCGGCAACGCTTTGGCGTTGAACTTCGGCCCCATCACGTTGCCGTACACCCAGACGTTCTCTTCCGCATCCGCCTTAGCCTGGCTGGCCATTTCCGGCGTGCGTTTCTGCTGCATGTCGAGCACTTCCCGCAGTTCACGCTGGGTCTGCGCCGAGTCGTTGGCCGGCGGCGGCGGCAGGATGTGGGTCAAATCCACCTGCTGCGCGGTGGTGAACGGTTGGGCTTCCTCGGCCGCCTGCGCGTGGAGCGCGGTCAGGGCGCTGGTGGTAAACAAACACAGCGCTAAAACGGATTTCTGCAACGATTTCATCGGGTCATGTCCAGGGGGTTAAAGTGAAAGGGGAGCAGTCTGTATCTTTGGCGAGGCCTGTGACGATGAGATGACGGTTTCGTGGCGGATGGATGACGGGCGCCGGGTGAACTGTGATCGCGGCGCCAAATCCCCCGCTCGCCATTGATTGTATGTTAACGGATTGTTATGGTGTTTTTCTGTTCAACGGCGCAGCACCGCTGCTGTTTGAAGGGAGAGATCATGACTGCATTGGCAACGCTCCGGGACGTCGGCTTCGAAGAGTGGCTGGGGAAAATCAACACCGCCTGCGGCCGATTCTGCGCGAAAACGCTGGGGCCGGGCTTCAGCGGGGCGATGCAGGAATTTCGCGCCCATGCGCTGCGTCTGAGCGTGGTCGACGTGTCTCAGGCCCGGCTGTACCGCACGCCGCGCGAAATCGCCCGCAGCGACGGCGCGCACTTTTTTACCGTCTTCCAGCTGCGCGGCAGCGCGTTGATGGAACAGGGCGAGAGCCAGACGGTGCTCTCTCCCGGCGACATCACGCTGATCGACGCCTCACGGCCCAGCAGCTTCACCTTCCAGCGCGATTCGCGCCAAATCTCGCTGCTGTTGCCGCGCGGCTGCCTGCCGGTGCCGCCGCCTTGTGCCCAGCGTCTCGGAGCAGAGCTCAGCGCGGTGCGCCTCAGCCGCCAACTGGTGCTGAGCAGCATGCAGGATCCTCAGCTCGCCGCGGCGGAAAGCGAGGCGGTGCTGAATGCGCTGGCGGCGCTGCTGCGCCCGGCGCTGGCGCTCGAACAGGCGCGCCCGGAGGGGCAACAGCCGGTTTTCGACAAGGCGCTGGCGTTGATCGACAGGCATATTCAGTCGGCGCAGCTGCGCCCGGAATGGGTGGCGGCCGAGTTGGGGGTGTCGCTGCGCAGCCTGTATCGGCTGTTCGCCCGCCAGGGGCTGGTGGTGGCGCAGTACATCAGAAATCGCCGGCTGGATCTGTGCGCGCAGGCGCTGCGCAGTGCCGCCGGGCAGGAAAAGCTGGCCGGCGTCGGCCTCGACTGGGGTTTCGCCGATCACAGCCATTTCTCGACCGCTTTCAAGCAGCGTTTCGGCATGTCGCCGAGCGAGTACCGCCGGCAATATCAATAAGTCAGGGCGCGGGCCAGGCCCGCGCCGCTTCACTCAATAGCGGATGCAGACCGATTTGGTTTCGGTGTAGGCATCCAGCCAATCCGGGCCGAAGTCACGGCCGCTGCCCGACTGTTTGAACCCGCCGAACGGCATGTTCGGGTCGATCAGCGTATGGGTGTTGACCCACACGGTGCCGGCCTGAATGCGCGGCGTCAGCGCCATCGCTTTCTGCAGGCTGGTGGTCCACAGGCTGGCGGTCAGCCCGAAGTCGGTGTCGTTGGCCTTGCTCAATGCCTCTTCGGCGCTCGCTACCCGAATCAGGTTAACCACCGGGCCGAACACTTCCTCGCGCGTCAGGTTCAGCTTGTCGTCCGGGTTGATCACCAGCGTTGGCGGGATGTAGAAGCCGTTGGCATCCGGCCCGGCTGCGCCGCCGATAAGCTCGGCGTTTTTCGCCCGGGCGTCGTCTAGGTAGGCCGCCACCTTGTTGCGGTGCGCGAGCGACACCAGCGGGTTGATTTGCGCGCCGGTGTCCATGCCCGGCCCGACCGACAGCGATTTCACCGCCTGTTCGAAACCGGCCACCAGTTGGTCATAGATCGGCGCTTCGATATAAATCCGCGAACTGGCAGCGCACACCTGCCCCTGGTTGAGGAAGCTGCCGAGCATCAGGCCTTCGATCACCTGCTGTGGATCGGCGTCTTTCAGCACGATGGCCGGGTTTTTGCCCCCCAGCTCCAGCGTCACGCGGGTCAGGCGATCCGCCGCCGCGCGCGCGATGCTTTTGCCCACCGGCGTGGAGCCGGTAAAGCTGACTTTGGCGATCAGCGGATGTTCGGTCAGCGCCTTGCCGCACAGGGTGCCGCGGCCGGTGACCACGTTGAACACGCCCGGCGGCACGCCGGCTTCGCTCGCCAGTTCGGCCATGCGCAGCAGGGTGAGCGGGGTGGTTTCCGACGGCTTGATGACGATGGAGCAGCCCGCCGCCAGCGCCGGCATCACTTTCCACATGCCGATCATCAGCGGGAAGTTCCAGGGCACGATGCCGGCGACCACGCCAATCGGCTCTTTACGGGTATAAACCTGATATTTGGCGCCCGGCGGCATCGGAATGGAGACGTCCAGCGTCTGGCCGGTGATTTTGGTTGCCAGACCGGCGGTGTAGCGCATCCAGTTCAGGGTGCTGCCGACTTCGAAGGCGCGGGCGATGTTGATGGATTTGCCCTGCTCCAGGGTTTCCAACTGCGCCAGCTCCTCGGCGTGTTGCTCCACCAAATCGGCGTAGCGCAGCAGGATGCGTTCGCGCTCTACCGGCAGGCGCTGCGCCCAGACGCCTTCGCTGAAGGCTTTGTGGGCGGACTGCACCGCCAGCGCGACGTCGTGTTCGTTGGCGTCGGCGGTGGTGGCGATCTGCTGCCCATTGGCGGGGTTATACACCGCCAGGCGGTCTTCCGCGGCGGACGCGCGCCACTGGCCGTCGATATACAGCCCATGCTGACGATCGAGAAAACGCGACACGCTATCCAGCACGGCTACGGTATTGTCAGACATACATCCTCCGATCAGGCTCATCAGGTTATCGTTAACCCTGCAAGTCTAGATCAGCGGGAAAGCGGCGGCTTTGGTCTGCCTGACATTCGGTTTGCCCTGCGTGTCATTTTGCCGTGACGAAGGAGTAAACCGCGGCCGGCGGGCGCCGGCCGGGAGGGATCACGAGCTCAGGGTCGCCAGACGGGTGGCGAAGCCGAGGAACAGCAGGCCGATCAGGCCGTTGCCGAGCTTCGCCAGGCCTTTCTTGTGATTGAAGAAATGCGCCAGCATCGCGCCGGAGAAGATCAGCGTGCTCATGTAGATAAAGCTGACGGCTTCGAGGATCAGCGCCAGAATGGTGAACGACAGCCCGGTGTGCGCGTAGTTGAAGTCGATAAACTGCACGAAGAACGACACGTAAAACAGAATAGCTTTCGGGTTGGTCAGGCTCAGCGTCAGCGACTTGCGCAGAATGCTGTGGCCGCCCTCAATCTGCTGCTGTTGCGCCTGCGCCTTCTGCACGAAGGTGGCGTAGAGGATTTTTGCGCCGAGGAACAGCAGGTAAATCGCGCCGAGAAAACGCACCAGGGTAAACAGGAACGGCGTGGTGCGGATCAGCGAAGCCACGCCGATATAGGCGCAGAAGATCAGGATCGCATCGCCGATGAACACGCCGAGCGCCGCGGTGTAGCCGGCGCGCACGCCGCGCGATACGCCGGTTTTCAGCACGTACAGCGTATTCGGCCCCGGCAGAATGATAATGAAGACCACCCCGGCCAAATAGGTCCATAAATTCAGGACGCCAAAACTCTCTAACACAATAACCTCTCCATGCGCGCAACTAACAGGCAAAAACACTGGCCACGCCCGTGGCCGGCCGCGATCCTAACGCTGTGCAACCGGGTTGGCAACGTAATAAACTTCATGTTGTTGGTTAAAAATTGTCGAAACATTGTTGAAAACGTCGGCGCCGAATTAAAAAGCAAGAGTCGGCGTGTTTCGCCAACGGCCCGTCACTATGCTGGTTAACATCGAAACCGCAGTGAGGAACGGATGATGAAAAACGTAATCGACAGCGCCGATCCGCGCTGGCTGGCGATCGTCAGCCGCGATAAGCACGCCGACGGCCGCTTTATCTACGCGGTGAAAACCACCGGCGTGTATTGCTCGCCTTCTTGCTCGTCACGCCAGCCGAACCGGCAAAACGTGGAGCTGTTCGACGACGCTGAGCAGGCGGAAGCGGCGGGTTATCGGCCCTGCAAGCGCTGCCGCCAGGGGCTGACGCCGTTGACGGAGCAGCATGCGCGGCAGATAGCCGAGGCCTGCCGCTATATCGAACGGGCGGAGAAAGCGCCGTCGTTGCAGACGCTGGCGCGCCACGTCGGGTTGAGCCAATACCATTTCCACCGGCTGTTCAAAGCGATCACCGGCCTGACGCCGAAAGGCTATGCCGACGCGCAGCGCAGCCAACGGCTGCGCACCGGTCTGACGCAGCAGGAGACGGTGACCGACGCGATCTTCGACGCCGGCTATGGTGCCAACGGCCGCTTCTACCAGCAAGCCAACGCCGCGCTGGGCATGACGCCGAAGGCCTACCGGGCGGGTGGCAAAGGCATGCGCATCCATTTCGCCGTCGGGCGCTGTTCGCTGGGCGAGATCCTGGCGGCGCAGAGCGAGATGGGCATCTGCGCCATTCTGCTGGGGGACGATGCGCAGCGGTTGGTGCAGGATCTGCAGGACAAGTTCCCTAATGCCGAGCTGATCGGCGGCGACGCGCAGTATGAAGCGCTGATGGCGCAGGTGGTGGGGCTGATTGAAGCGCCGGAGAACGGGCTGGCGCTGCCGCTGGATATTCGCGGCACCGCGTTTCAACAGCGGGTCTGGCAGGCGCTGCGGGCGATACCGGTCGGCGAAACCGTCGGCTATGCCGATATCGCCCGGCGCATCGGCGCGCCCAAAGCGGTGCGCGCGGTGGCCGGCGCCTGCGCCGCCAACGTGCTGGCGGTGGCGATCCCCTGTCACCGGGTGGTGCGCAATGACGGCGCCCTGTCCGGCTATCGCTGGGGCGTCGAGCGCAAGCAAGCCTTGCTGGAAAAAGAGGCGCAGCGATGAGCGGCCCGCTGGGGGCGCGGCTGGCCGAATTGGACTGGGCGGCGATTGAACGCGAACTCGATGCGCAGGGCTGCGCGCGGCTGCCAGGCGTGCTCAGCCAAGACCTGTGCCGCGAGCTGGCGGCGCTCTACCCGCTCGATGCGCACTTCCGCAGCCGCGTCGTGATGGCGCGGCACGGTTTTGGCCGCGGCGAGTACCGGTATTTCGCCTATCCGCTGCCGCTTCCGGTGGCCGAGGTGCGCAGCCTGATGTATGCACGGCTGGCGCCGGTGGCCAACCGCTGGAATACCTTATTGGGCTTGACGGTGCGCTATCCCGCCGAACACGAGGCCTACCTGGCCGAATGCCACCGGGCCGGCCAACGGCGGCCGACGCCGCTGCTGTTGCGTTACGAAGCGGGGGATTACAACTGCTTGCATCAGGATCTGTACGGCGAGCGGGTGTTTCCGTTGCAGGTGGCGTTTTTACTTTCCGCCCCTGAACGGGACTTCACCGGCGGCGAATTCGTGCTGACCGAACAGCGGCCGCGGATGCAGAGCCGGCCGGAGGTGGTGCCGCTGCAGCAGGGCGACGCGGTGGTGTTCGCCGTGCATCACCGGCCGGTGGCGGGAGTGAAAGGCTACTATCGGGTCAATCTGCGCCACGGCGTCAGCCGGATACGCGCCGGCCAACGCCACACGCTGGGGGTGATCTTTCACGACGCGCTATAGCTTGCGCGCCAGCAGGGTGGCGAAGCGCAGCGAGATGCGGTTGCCGGCGGCGTCGGTCTTGTGCAGTTGGCCGACGTCTTCGTTGTATTTGAGGATCCCCCAGTCGCGATAATAATGCTTCAGCTCACCCGGGCTGAAGGTGAACGGGAACGGCAGCGGGCAGGGATAATCCTCGGTATCCATCGCCGCCACGATCAGGTTATGGCCGCCGCGCACGGTGCTGTCCTGCATGTTTTGCACGATAGGCGGGATTTGCTGGCGTTCGAGGAACATCATCACCACGGTGGACAGGATGAAGTCGTATTCGCCGCTGAAGCGGTGGGTATTGAGATCCTGCACCCTGGCGCTCAGGCGGGTCAGCTGTTCGGCGTCGATGATTTGATTGAGGCGGTCTATCGACGGCGCGTGCTTGTCCCAGGCGGTGACGTCGAAACCTTTCAAATTGAGATAGAGCGAATTGCGGCCGCCGCCGCAGCCCAGATCCAGCGCCTTGCCCGGCGCGATGCGCGCCGCCGCCTCGATCACTTCAGAGTGGGTGCGCGTCAGTTCGTATTTCTTGTGGTAGTAATCTTCCGGCGTGCAGTAAAACGCCAGCCGGCAGATCATGTCGTCCGAGAAGGAAACGATGCGATGCCACTGCTGCGGTGCGATAAACGGCGGCTGGCTTTCGGGGCTGAACTGCCAGGTCTCGGTGGTGGCGCCGTCTTCGGTCATCATGGCGAACGTCAGGCTGCCGCTCAGGACGGTGAGCTTCGCCCAGGTGCCGCTCTGGGTGTTGTGGCGCTGGCGGAAGGCTTCCGGCAGCGTGTCGCTGTTCCATTCCGGCAGGGTTTTGTAGCAAAGCAGCTGCTGCTCCATAAGGGGCTCCTCTGGCTGGGCAAGCAAAGTGATTTATATAATGCATATAAAATACATCTTTATGGGGCATTTGAACATAGCGGCCTGACGGAAAGGCGCGGCGATATCTTTATACTGGATTGTGCGCGGCGGCTGGGCTAATTTCAGTGCTGTTCATGTCATCACGTTCAGGGAAAAGATGCCGATATCTCGTTTATTCCACCCGACGCCCTTCCGTTGGCTGAGCCTGGCCGCGCTGCTGGCGCTGGCGGGCTGTACCAGTAAAACCCCCACCACGGCGCCGGCGGCGCGCCCCGCCGATGTCAAAGCCCGACTGATGACGCTGATCCCGGCGAACGCCGGCGATCGTCAGGGCTGGGCTACCGATATTACCGCCGCCTTTGCCGCGCAGGGTATCGAGCCGAGCGATGAGAACCTGTGCTCGGTGCTGGCGGTGACCGAACAGGAGTCGACGTTCCAGGCCAACCCGCAGGTGCCGGGGCTGCCGAAGATCGCCTGGAAGGAGATCGATCGCCGTGCCGATCAGATGCACATCCCGAACTTTTTGGTGCACACCGCGTTGAAGATCTCGTCGTCGAACGGGCAGAGCTACAGCGAGCGGTTGGATAAGGTGCGCACCGAGAAGGATCTGAGCGATATCTTCGATGACATGATCGACCGCGTGCCGATGGGGCAGAAGCTGTTCGGGCATTTAAACCCGGTACATACCGGCGGCCCGATGCAGGTGAGCGTCGCCTTCGCCGAGGCGCACGCCAAAGGGTACCCTTATCCGATCGACGGCTCGATTCGCCGCGAAGTCTTCAGCCGGCGCGGCGGTATGTACTTCGGCATTATGCATTTGCTGGGGTATCCGGCCGATTACAGCCGGCCGATTTATCGCTTTGCCGACTTCAACGCCGGCTGGTACGCCAGCCGTAACGCGGCGTTCCAAAACGCGGTCAGCCGGGCGAGCGCGATCCCGCTGGCGCTGGACGGCGATCTTATCGACTTCGGCAGCGATAAGCCCGGCTCGACCGAGCTGGCGGTGCGCACGCTCGGCAAGCGCCTGAACATGAGCGACAGCGCCATTCGCCGGGCGCTCGAGAAAGGCGACACGGCCGGCTTTGCCGACACCGACCTGTATAAGAAGGTCTACGCGCTGGCGGGCGGCAAGCTGCCGCGTGAGATGCTGCCGGGTATCCAGCTGGAGAGCCCGAAAATCACCCGCAAGCTGACCACCGCCTGGTTCGCCAAGCGGGTGGACGAACGCCGCCAGCGCTGTATGGCGCGCGCCGGCGGATAATGACATAAAAAAACGCCGCCGGTGGCCTGAACCACCGGCGGCGCGACCGCGCCTCAGGCACTGCGGCGTGGGTTGGTCAGGCCGAAGTTAAAGCTGTTGCAGCGATTGCAGAACTCTTTCATCACCGGCGGCGTGTCCATCATCGGCACTTTCACCTCGATAAACGCCAGCCGATCCTGCCGCGAGGCGCGTTCCAGGGCCATTTCCAGCTGCTGCGTGGTCTCCACCGCCACGCTGAACGGCTGCGCCTGAGTATTCAGCACCGCCGGCAGTTTGGCGTAGTCCCACGGGCCGATGTCGTTGTAGGACGAGTTTTCGCCGAGGATATACCGTTCGATGGTGTAGCCGTCGTTGTTGATCAGGAAGATGATCGGCTTTTGCTCGCAGCGCAGCAGGGTAGACACTTCCTGCGCGGTGAGCTGGAAGGAGCCGTCACCGATGAACAGCAGGTGCCGGCGCTCCGGCGCCGCCATCAGGGTGCCGAGCAGCGCCGGCAGGGTATAGCCGATCGAACCCCAGATCGGTTGGTTGACCACCTTGACGCCGCCGGGCATGCGCATGCCGCCGATGGCGGCGCCCGAGGTGCCGTTTTCCACCACCACCACGTCATCCGCCCGGATAAATCGCTGGATCCGTTGCCACAGATAGGCCTGATCGATGGGGGTATCGCTCGGCGTCGCCAGCTTCTCACGCGGATCGGGCAGCGGCGCCAGGGGCTGTACCGGCGTGTCTTCACTCAGATCCAGCAGCGCCTGCAGCAGATCCGCCGTCGCCACCGCTGGGTAGGAGGTGTTGTCCAGCTTCAGCGAGAACGGCTGGATATCCACCTGAGCGGCGGCGGGAATTTGCTGCGAGAAATAGCCGGTGGTGGAGTCCACCAGACGCACGCCGAAGCTCAGCACGCAGTCCGAGTGGGCCATGCGCTCATACAGTTCGGGGCGCGACAGGTTGCCGCTGTAGCCGCCCATCCAACCGGCGGTATCTTCCGGAATAATGCATTTGGCGGTCGGCATATTGGTCAGCGGAATGGCAAAGCGATGAGCGACCTCGATCACCCGCTGCTGCAGCTGATAGCGATCCACCATTTGGTCGACCAACATGATTGGGCGCTGCGCGCGTTTTATTTTGGTTAACAGCGCCATCGCTGCCAGTTGCACATTGTATTTATCGCTGGCCGGCAACTGCGGCGCCGCTGCGGCTGCGGTGATTTCAATTTCGACGTCGCAAATATCGGAAGGCAGCTGTAAATAGACTGGTTTCTTCTCTATCCAGGCGCGGGAAATAACGCGCGGAATTTCCTGCGCGGCATTTTCCGGCGTTATCAAGGCTTGAGCAACGGTGAATTGTTTAAAACAGTTCATGACGTTGTCGAAATTGCCGTCGCCCAGGGTATGGTGCAATAGCTGATGATTCTTCATCGCGTGCAGCGGCGGCGTGCCGGCAATGCAGATCACCGGCGAGGATTCGGCATAGGCACCGGCGATGCCGGACAGCGCGGCCAGATCGCCGACGCCGTAGGTGACGATCAGCGCGCCGGCGCCTTTCATTCGGGCGTAGCCGTCGGCGGCGTAGGCGGCGTTCAATTCATTGCAGTTGCCGATAAACGCCAATCGGTCGTCGCTTTCCAGCAGCTCCAGCAGGCTGAGGTTATAGTCGCCGGGCACGCCGTAAATACGATCGACGTTCAGGGCGTGAAGCTGTTGCAGAATGAATGACCCGATAGTTATTTTCATTGATTGCTCCGGATTATTTATCTTTTTTTGTCAGGCGAAAATCAGCAAAAATAAATTGCTGGCGATGTTGTGTCGTTAGCTTTAACAGTTATTTAAAGCGTCGACTTGTTCAAGACAGGGTTGGCAGCCGGAAAATGGGCGGTTTGTATTCGGCGCTTTACGCGATTGAGTAAGACATAAAAAGTAGGGGTATTGTGTATTGGCGTGCGGCGGTATTTTTCCTTGATGGAATATCAGCAGAGAAACGGCGCCGCGTTGGCATTGGTCATGATGCAGGGGGAGTTTACCGGTACTTTTGATGCCGCGTTAAATCCTGCCTGGCGGTACCCGGCAGTAAGCCTGGAAAAGAAAAGCCGACGCTGACGCAAAGGGGGATTTTGGTGATCTGCCGCACGCTTATTTCAAGAAACCATCCAGTAACCAATTAAAAACAAAAAATTAACAAGGATCGTTTTTTATTCGTCGGTTTCCGTCAGCTTTACTTGACGGGGACGGCGGTGCGCGCCACGTCGGGCCGGCGTTAAAATACGCCGCCACGGGGGTTAAGATAACGTGGAGGCCATCACATTCCGTGGGAAGTGATACGTAAACTTTTCTCTACGTGCGCGCAGATGGCGTATACCTACCAAAGAGGGCAGTGCCTCAATGGCACTGACCAACGGGGGAAAGAGCGATGAAAAGCTATCGACACATTCTGGTACTGATTCACGATGAGCGCGATGGGCTGCCGTTGCTGCGTCAAACGGTGGCGATGGTGGGCGGGCTGCCGATCGCCATCACCGTCGGCCACCTTAACGCCGACTATGCGGAGCTGGAGTACGGCAGCGATGCGCTGGTCAAAGATCGCCAGGCGCAGGAGGTGATCGCCGCCAAGGCGATGCTGAGCCGGCTGGTGAGCGCCGTCGAGGCGCCGGTTGCGGTCAAGGAAATCGTCACTATCCGGCGCTTTAAGGACGTCAGCGATTTCATTCATCAGGCCGGTATCGATCTGGTGGTGGTCGGGCACCAAAATCGCCTGTTCGGTCTCTATTCCTCTTATTCCCTGGAGTTTGTGAACCGTCTCGATGTCGATGTGTTGGTCAAGCACCTTGCCCGCGAGTCGTGTGCGACAAAGCGGATTTTTCCCACGGCTTTGCCGCCCGAAAGGCGATAGCATACGCAGGCCGGTGCAACCTGTTAAAAGTTATCGGGAATTTTCCGGTGCTAAACTTAACCAAAGCATAACGGGCGTTGGATAAATTAGATACAGCTTGATCTTGCCTGGGCTATCGGTAAAAATCTGCGGCCGTATTTTTACAGGAGCTTTACGATGTTTCTCAAACGGACTCTTTTGGCATGTTCTCTGGCGTTGATATTTCCTGCACTGCCTTCTTACGCTGAGGTTGGTACAGAAAGTGGCAATACCGCGCAGGCTGAAAAACCGGGTCTATGGCAGCGTTTTACCCATAACGTGGCGGAGACCTGGAACAACTCGCCTAACCACGATCTCTATATCCCGGCCATCACCTGGCACAACCGTTGGACTTACGACGACGAGAAGATCGATAAGTACAACGAGCGCCCGTGGGGGGCCGGCTACGGTATCTCCCGCTACGACAGCGACGGTGACTGGCACGGCATCTACATCATGGCGTTTAAGGATTCCTTCAACAAGTGGGAGCCGATCGGCGGCTACGCCTACGAGAAGATCTGGCGCCCGCTGGATGACAAGGATTTCCGCCTGGGGCTGGGCTTCACCGCCAGCGTCACCGCGCGTGACAACTGGAAATACATTCCTATCCCGGCCCCGCTGCCGCTGGCCTCTATCGGCTATCAGCGGCTGACGTTCCAGGCGACCTACATTCCCGGCACTTATAACAACGGCAACGTGTTCTTCGCCTGGCTGCGCTGGCAGTTCTAAATTTCCTGAATTCCGAAAAACGGCGCGGCGGCGAGATAAAAGGAACTTGTCGCCGCCGGCGGCGTCGGAAGGGTATCCCGGCGCGCTGCGCCGATCGCATGCCGTTATTACAGGAGTTTCACCACTATGATCACCAAACATCGTTTACTGCTGGCCTTGGCGCTGTCCGCTACCTTGGCCAGCGGCGCCACCCAGGCCGCCGGGCTGATGGATTCCCTCAGTAGCGCGGCGGGTGAACTGAGCAAGTCGGGCGGCGACAGCAGCGGCGGCATGTCGCTCTCCTCGCTGACCGGCCTGTTGAACGGTGGCGACAAGGCGTTGAGCTCCAGCAGCATGACCAATGCCGCCGGTATCCTGCAGTACTGCGTGAAAAACAACGTGCTGTCGGCTAACGGTGCCGAAGGGGTGAAAGATCAGCTGCTCAGCAAGCTGGGCATCACCAGCACCGAAAACGCCAAGAGCCAGGATTATCAGCAGGGCCTGGGCGGCTTGCTGCAAACCGGCGAAGGCAAGAGCCTGGATCTGAACAGCCTGGGCACCTCGCAGATCACCGAGAAGGTGAAACAAAAAGCCTGCGATCTGGTGCTGAAACAGGGCAAATCCTTTATTTCATGATGAGCGAACGGCGGAGCGCTCCGCCGTTCTTTTTGCATAAGCTGGAAAAATGAAAAAAACGTTGATGCTTTCCCTGTTGGCAGGGATGACGATGTTGCAGGGGTGTTCCGTGAAATCCAACGATGCGCCGCCGCCACCGCAGGTGAAACCGATCGGCATGGCGAACCCGGCCGACGTGTATTGCACCCAAATCGGCGGCAAGCTGAATGCCAAAGAGAACGCGGCAGGCCAGTATTCCACCTGTACCTTGCCGAGTGGGCAGGAAATTGAAAGCTGGGAACTGTTCCGCCGCGATCACCCGGTGAAAAAGTAACCCTCGCGGCGCCGGCTCTTCCGCCCGGCGCCCGATCAGAATTGGCGATCCCCTATCGACTGCAGCTGCAGGCTGCCGTCTTTTTGTAGCGTCAGCGGCATGCGCCAATCGCTCTGTTTATCCAGGTTGAACGGCCGGGAGCGGAACATGCAGCCGGTCTTGATGTTCTTGATTTTCATGACGTGTTCCGCGTCCGCATTGATTTTCACCTCGAAGCTGCCGGCGGGCGGAATAAAGACTTCCGCCAGCTGTTGCGGCGCCGTCGGCGTTTCCAGCTTGACCAGCACCGCGAAATCGTTGCCCTGATTATCCAGCGTCAGCCGATGCAGACCGGTCGCGGGCAGCCGCGTCGGCTGATGCAGATAACCGGCTGAGGTGGGCCACGGCTGCCCGGCATTGTCGTGCAGCGGCCCGCCGCACTGTTCACGCGCCTCGCGCAGCGGCATTTCGCGCTTTATCGCGCGGTTGTAATCGGTGGGGGCGGCGAGGCTGAACTCGTCGTCATATTGGTGAGCGCGCAGATAGCGCTTGGCGCCGAGCACCGCGATGGCGACCAGCATAAAGAACAAAAATATCCTCAGGCGATTTTTAAAAATCAGCCCGAACAGCTTCCCGGGGAGTTGAAACAGCCACCTTGCGATCGTCAATAACATCGTTTTCCCTTTACGCCCAAGCCGTTACGTCTGCGGTAACTTCGCCTGCCTCAGTATAGCCAAAGCGTTGCCTCCGGGCGGCATGCGCCATGAAATTCCTGCTTTTTTACCCCAAACCTTCCTCTAACAGCAACAGCAGCAGGAAGCCGGCAAAGAACATCGCGGTGGCGAACGGTGTCTCTTTTCCGCCTTCATGCGCTTCGACCAGCAGCTCTTCGGTGACCAGGTAGAGCAGGGCGATCAGGCCAAAGGCCAAAAAGGCGGTCAGCCAAAATGCGCCCAGCATGGCCACCGGCGCCCCCAGCAGGCCACCGATAGGCAGCAGCAGCGCCAGGCCGACTATCGCCGCCATGGCCCGCAGCCGCCTGCCGAGAAAGTCTTTCAAATCGCCGACGATCGACAACCCCAGGAACAGCACTTCCAGCGTTAACGCCAGTGTCAACAGCAGACCGGCCTTGGCGCCGGCCGCGAAGGCAATACCCAGCACCAGCCCATCGATAAAGATATCGACGCCGACCGCGGCGATAAAACCGACCGGCCCCTGCGCTTTTTCACCCAGCTGCCTAACCAGCAGCATTAACAGCACCCCCGCAGCGCCGCCCAGCAACACGGCCACAGGCGACTGCTGCTTGAGATCGGGCAGGATTTCGGTGGCGGCGGCGGCGAAAACGATGCCGGCGGTAAAGTGATGGATGACGCGCATCGTGGCGGCACCGGGGCGGCGATAGAGTGCCATCGCAGCGCCGATGACGGTGGCTGCGGCGGGAAACAGTGTATAAAGCACGGCGGAGGTCATCGCGTCATAATCCCTTATCGGTGATGTCACTCTCAGTCTAGACGAGTGCCGCCGCTTCAGCGTGGCGAAAAAAATGATTGTTCGATTGTGTACGTTTATGTACATTCGTGATCACTTTAGCGTCACCGGATTTACGCGATGTCCAAACTGTTACCGAATGAACGCCACCAGGCCATTCTCGACGCGCTTCGCCAACAGGGGCGGGTGCTGGCCCTGGAGATGGCGCTGCGGTTGAATACCACCGAAGCCACCATCCGCCGCGATCTGCGCCAGCTGGCGGCGCAGAACCTGTGTAAACGTATCTATGGCGGCGCGCTGGCGCCGACGCCGGCCGAAGGCCCCGTTGCGGCGCGCATGACGCTCAGCGGCGATGAGAAGCTGACGCTGGCGCAGACCGCGCTGGGGTTGATCGGTGAAGAGCAGCTGATCTTCCTCGATGCCGGCAGCACCCACCTGTATCTGGCGGATCTGTTGCCGCGCGATCGGCGTTTGACGGTGGTGACCAATGCATTGAGCATCGCCGGCAAAATGCTGGAACGGCCGGGGATCCGCACCATCCTGATCGGCGGTGAGCTGGATGCGCAGGTCGGCGGCTGCGTGGACGCCAAGGCGGCGGAAGAGATAGACGGTTTCCACTTCGATCTGGTGTTCACCGGCATCTGCGCCTACGACCCGGACGGCGGCTTCTCCGCGCTGAGCTACCAGGACGCCACCTTCAAAAAGCGGCTGCTGACGCGCGCCGGCAGCGTGGCGGTGCTGTGTACCCGCGACAAGCTCAATACCTACGCCCCTTACCCCTTCCTGCCCGCCGGGCGGGTGGATCATCTGGTGACGGCGCGCGGCGTGCACCCGCAGCTCGAGCTGCAGGTGGCGCAGGGCGGCGGCCAGGTTTGGCACAGCGATTTACCGACCGGAGAATGATGATGATGAAAATAGCCCATGTTGCCCTGTGGACCCGTGATATCGACGCGCAGCTGGCGTTTTGGCAGTGCTATTTCAACGGTGAGGCGGGTGAGGAGTACGTCAGTCGCAACCGGCCGGGGTTTGTTTCCCGTTTCGTCAGCCTGGCGGCCGGGCCGACGCTGGAGATCATGCGCGTGCCGACGCTGTTGCCGGCGCCGGCCCAGGAAGAACGGGTAGGCTGGGCGCACATCGCGCTGTCGCTGGGGGATGAACGGCAGGTCGATCGATTGGCGCAGCGTGCGCAGCAGGAGGGTATCCTGCAGTCCGCGCCGCGCTGGACCGGCGACGGCTTCTATGAGGCCGTCATCCGCGATCCGGACGGCAACGCGATCGAAATTACCGCCTGATCACTCCTCTTCGATGCTGGCGAACTGCTCGCCCAGATAATCGAGCAGCAGCCGCACCGCCGGCAATAAACCGCGGCGCGACGGGTAGACTGCATGCACCACGCCGCCCTGCGGCTGCCAGCCGGGCAGCAGCTGGACCAGTTCGCCGCGCAGCATGTCGTCACGCATCATCATCGCCGGCAGCTGAACGATGCCGGCGCCGGCGATGGCGGCGGTGCGCAGCATCAGCATGTCGTCGGTGACCAGCCGCGGCGTGTGTTCCCACTCGATCCGTTCACCCTGCGGGCCGGTCAGCCGCCATTGGTGCTGAGCGCGCGCCGGGCCGAGATCGAGCGTCGGGTATTTACGCAGGTCTTCCGGCGTGTGCGCCGGCCCGAGGGTGCGCACCAGCGCCGGGCTGGCGGCGACGCACCAGGTGCGCTGCGCCAGGATCTTCAGCACCAGATCGCTGTCTTCCAGCGGCGGCGGCCGCACGCGGATCGCCAGATCCAACCCTTCCCCCACCACGTCCACTCGGCGGTTGGTGGCCTCCAGATGCACCGTCACCTTCGGATAGTCGGCCATAAAGGCCGCCACCATGCTGCCGACGCGGGTGTGCAGGATCGCCACCGGGCACGACATGCGCACCGTGCCGCAGGGCTCGGCGCGCGTCTGTTCGATCGCCTGCTGCGCCGCTTCCGCTTCCACCAGCATCGCCTTGCAGTGCGCGTAATAGTTTTGGCCGACCTCGGTCACCGAGAAACGCCGCGTCGAGCGCTGGATCAGGCGCACGCCCAGCCGCTCTTCCAGCAGCGCCACGCGGCGGCTGAGCTTGGATTTGGGAATGCCCAGCGCCCGGCCGGCGGGAGCAAATCCCTGGTGATCGACCACGCTGGCGAAGAAAAACAGATCGTTCAGATCGGTCAGCATCGTATCCCTTATCGTTCTACCAGTAGAACGCTGAGTGTACATCTTGCCTACTACTGCAGCAAACCCCGGCAGATTAAACTTCTGCCATCAACTTAAGGCCGTGAGGTCTGAAACGGGAGTTCAAGATGAAAAAAATCCTCGGTATTCACAACAGCCCGGAAGCACATTGGGTCGGTAACGGTTTCCTGGTGAATTCGCTGTTCTCTTATAACGATTTGGGGGCGGAAATGAGCCCGTTCCTGCTGCTGGATCATGCGGCGCCAACCAAATTCCGCTCTGCCTCCGGCACCCGCGGCGTGGGTCAGCATCCGCATCGCGGGTTTGAAACGGTGACCATCGTTTATCAGGGCGAAGTGGAACACCGCGACTCGACCGGCAGCGGCGGGGTGATTGGCCCCGGCGACGTCCAGTGGATGACCGCCGCCTCCGGCATTCTGCACGAAGAGTTCCATTCGCGGGACTTCTCGCGCAAGGGCGGCACCATGGAAATGGTGCAGCTGTGGGTCAACCTGCCGGCCAAGGACAAAATGGCCGAGCCCGGTTACCAGACGCTGCTGAACGCCGATATTCCGGTGGTTCCGCTGGCGGACGGCGCAGGGCAGGTGCGGGTGATCGCCGGTGACTTTGGCGGCCACGCCGGCCCGGCACGCACTTTCAGCCCGCTCAACGTGTGGGATATGAAGCTGAATGCCGGCCACACCACCACGCTGACGGTGAAAGAAGGCCATACGCTGGCATTGGTGATGCTGCACGGCGCGATCCTGGTCAACGGTGAAGAAGTGGTGCGCGAAACCCAAATGGTGCGTTTCGACCGGGCGGGGGATTCGATCACTATCGAAGCCAACAACGACGTCGCGCTGCTGGTGCTGAGCGGCGAACCGATCGATGAGCCTATCGTCGGTTACGGCCCGTTCGTCATGAATAGCGACGCGGAAATCCAGCAGGCGTTCCGCGACTTCAACAGCGGCAAGTTCGGCAGCATGAACGCCGAAGCGAGCGCCGGCTGATCGCAGGCGCCTGAGCCGTGAAGCGTTCTTCGGCTCAGGCGCTACACTTAAACCTCAACGCCCCGTCCCAGCGGCGGGGCGTTTCATCCGCAACATCTACCCCACAGGAGTAAAACCATGACTGCAAATTACAAACGCCTCGACAAGGACCAGGCCGCCGTATTGCTGGTGGATCATCAGGCAGGGCTGCTTTCGCTGGTGCGTGATATCGATCCCGATCGGTTTAAAAACAACGTGCTGGCGCTGGGTGATTTAGCGAAGTACTTCAATCTGCCGACCATTCTGACCACCAGTTTTGAAAACGGCCCCAACGGCCCGTTGGTGCCGGAATTGAAGGCTCAATTCCCCGATGCCCCGTTCATTCCTCGCCCCGGCCAAATCAACGCCTGGGACAACGATGACTTCGTCAAGGCGGTAAAAGCCACCGGCCGTAAACAGCTGATCATCGCCGGCGTGGTGACCGAAGTGTGCGTGGCCTTCCCGGCGCTGTCGGCGCTCAATGAAGGCTTCGAGGTCTTTGTGGTGACCGACGCCTCCGGCACCTTCAACGAGCTGACGCGTCAGTCGGCCTGGAGCCGCATGGAAGCCGCCGGCGCGCAGCTGATGACTTGGTTCGGCGTCGCCTGCGAGCTGCACCGCGACTGGCGCAACGACATTGAAGGCCTGGGCACGCTGTTCTCCAACCATATCCCGGACTACCGTAACCTGATGACCAGCTATAGCACGCTGACGAACGATAAGTAACACGGCGGCCCTTTACCCAACCTTTCGCCTTTCATCACGTTAGACGCGGGATGTAAGCAAAACGTAGCGGGGCGAAAAGGTAGCGAAAAGCGGCTTTCTCATTGGCCGGGGGCGGGGTAGCGTAATCCCGAACCCGGCAAATGAGGCTAATTTAATGAAACAAGCAATCAAGATCCTGGCGCTGCCCTGCATGGGCATGGCGCTGTTGTTCAGCGCGAGCGCGATGTCGGCCCCCGAGGCGCCTGCGGCCAACGCGTTGCCGCCCGCGGCGGATGAAGCGATGCGCATGCCGCCTTTCCCGGGCGGGCACCCGCCCAAACCGGGGTTCTGCCACGGCGGCGAACTGTTCTGCGCCACCTCGGCCAGCGACAATCCGGTGGAAACCATCAACAAACTGACGGCGGTGATCCCGGCGGGCAGCGCCAAGCATTACGAGGTGCGCGTCGCGGTGGTGGCCGTGCCTGACGCCCCGCCTGCGCCTTAACGGGCCCTGTCATCCCGCTCTGGTTCGCACGCTCAAGGCGCGTTAGGCTAAGGCGAGCGTTTATCGGGAGGCGGGATGACCCTTTTAGCACAACTGCCCTATCTCCAGCCCGGCGAGTGCGCGCTGTTGTTCGACGGCGAATGCAATCTGTGTCACGGGCTGGTGAGGTATCTTATTCGCGCCGATCGGCAGCGGCGCATTCTGTTGGCGACGGTGCAATCCGTCGAAGGGCAGGCGATCCTGCAGGCGTTTGGGTTGCCGACCGACCGTTTCGATTCCGTGGTCTATGTTGAGCAGGGGCGTTATTGGCTGCGTTCGGCGGCGCTGTTCCAGGCGTTGCGCCAATTGGGGTGGCCGTACCGCGTGCTGGCGCTGGCGCGTTACCTGCCGCCGCGGCTGGCGGACAAGGTCTACGATGCGGTCGCCGGCAATCGCTACCGGCTGTTTGGCCGCAACGACGGCACCGGTTTGCCGGGCGCCGACCAGCCCGGGCGCTATCTGCCCAGGCGGCGGGAACCGCCGGCCTGAGCTTTACGCTTCTTTACCATCCAACCGCTTGAAATATCAGCACTCCAGCTCCATATAATGGAACGTTCAGCCAACAAGGAGCGCGTATGGGAATCAGTGAAGAAGAGCACATCCGCCGTTTGACCCAGGAGAAGAACGACATGGGCAATACGGCGAAATGGGTGGCGATCGTTTCCGCCGTGTACTTTGCCTTGATGGTGTTTTACGGCCACCCGACCGGCGTATTGGCGATGTCGGGCGCGGTGTTCATCGTTTCTACCGCCACCTGGCTGAAAAAACGTCAGAAGGTCAAATCTTACCGCATGGCGTTGGCCAAAATCAGCGACGATCAGCCCTGATAGTCGCCGCGCTTTAGCGTATACACCAGGCTCGGCGCTGCGCCGGGCACGTCATCCAGCGTATCCACCCGCTGCATGCCAATCTTTTCCAGCACCCGCCACGAAGCCTGATTCTCCGCGCGCACAATGGCAGAAATCTCACCCAGCTCCAAACCGACAAACCCGTATTGCAGTGAAGCCAGCGCCATCTCGGTGGCCAGCCCCCTGCCCCACACCCGGGTGTCGAAGCGATAGCCGAGGTTAACGGTGCGCTGCGCGCCGAGCGGCTTCCAGGACAAGCCGCCAAAACCGATAACCCAATCCGGCCGTTCGCGCAGGGCGAGCGCCCAGGAGCCGTAGCCGTGTTGCCGCCAGACGGCGAGCCGCTCCTGCAGCGCCGAAGCGGCCTGCGCTTCGCTGGTGAGCGGGCCGGCGGGGTTGAAGCGTTGGGTTTGCGGATCGCCAAAGATGGCGTAGAAACGTTCGAGGTCCGCCATCACCGGCGGCCGCATCTGCAGGCGCTCGCTGAAGTACGGGGCTGAAGGATTAAAGCTCGGCATCGTTTCTCCCGGCCGGATCAATGAACAGCGTTCACTGTAGTCCAGATCGGCGAAACGGGAAATCCCCCTCTGCGGGTGAGAGGGGGAGAGGGGCATTACAGGAAGGAGTCGTCGTCGTCGTTGTAATCGTCGTCGGCGTAGTCCGTGTCATCCTGGTAGTTGGCGTTCTGGAAGCCGTTGTCCTGATTCAGGAAGCTACCGCCGTCGCCGTTGTTGAAGGTATCAAGGTTGTTGGAGGCGTCGAAATTGCGCATCGCGCTGTCGTCCAGCGGCGCCGGGTTTTCTTCGATAATATTCACGATTTCCTGCGGTTGCGAATGGCGGAACATGCCGGTCAGCATGTCGGCCAATACCACGCCGCCGGCGACGCCCGCCGCGGTTTGCAAAGCCCCACCCAGGAAGCCGCCGGCGCGCGAAGGTGCCGCCTGCTGCGGTTGGGCATAGGCTGGCTGCTGCGGCTGTGAGTAGCCCCCTTGCTGCGCGTTGTTCCAGGCCGCCGTATTTTGCTGCTGCGCCTGATACTGTTCACGCGGGCTTGGCGTACTGCGGCTGCCGCCGCCGAACAGGCCGGCCAGGAAGCCGCCGCTGCTCTGTTGGCCGTTGGCGGTTTGCTGCAGCTGCGCGACCTGGGCTTCCAGCTCTTTGACCCGCTGGTCCATCTGTTTGAGCGCCGCTTCCTGAATGATCATTGCCTGCGCCATGTAATAAGGGGCGGAAGGCTGCTCGCGAATATGCTGATTGATTTGCTGCTCTGCCTGGAGATCCCGTGGGCCTGTCTTGGTCTCGGCTTCTTTCAGGCGGCCAAACAGACCATCGATAAGGCGTTGTTCTTCGGATTGCATAGGCGTACCTCGGGAGATAAATAACGGTGCTGGACGATCGTTGTCATCGGTAACAATCACCCTAGCGCGTTTGCATGAACCAATAAATAAATGGCGGGTAAACCTGTCTATGAATTTGTTACCAATTACGGCAGCGGGATCAGCATCACCAGCTTCAGACCGCCGTGCTCCGCCGGATGGAAGGTGAGCTGGCGATAGCGCAGCGCACCTTGCTGAGGGTGCTCGAACGCGCGCTCGCCGCCTTCGCGCGCCATCACGTCATGCTGTTTCCACCAGTGATTAAAGTCCGCGCTGTTGTGCGTCATGTTGCGCACGAAGGCGCGCATCTCTTCGGTGTTTTGATGATGGCTGGTTTCGGCGCGGAATTCGGCCACCACGCGGCGGGCACGTTCTTCCCAATCGCTGACCAGCGTTTTCGCCAGCGGGTGGAAGAACATGAAGTGCAGCAGGTTAGGGCTGTTGGCCACATCCAGCCAGCCGCTGAACAGCGCCGCCGCCTGCGGGTTCCAGGCGACGACGTTCCAGGTCACGTCCAGCAGGTAGCAGGGCACCGTCATCTGGTGCACGCTTTGCAGCACCGCGTCGTTGGCGGTTTCGCGGTGCGTTTCCTGCTCGGGATCGGCGACGCGCGCCAGGGTAAACAGGTAGTGGCGTTCGGCGGGGCCGAGCCGCAGCGCCTTGGCGATGCGTGCCAGCGTATAGGGGGAAATGGACACCTCGCGCCCCTGTTCGATCCAGGTATACCAGGTGGCGCTGATGCCGCTGATTTGCGCCAGCTCTTCGCGCCGCAGGCCGCTGGTGCGGCGGCGCGAGGAACTGGGCAGGCCGAGCATTTCCGGCGTGATGCGCTCGCGGTGTGCGCGCAGGAATGCGCCGAGGGCCTTTGGCCCGGATAAGGCTTCTGATGACATAGCGTGGTACCTATTTATACCAGGATAACTGCTCATATTGTACCCGTATAGTAGCCTGATTATAGTAGCCGAAAGCCTTCAGGCACAGGCGCAAGCCGGATAATAACGGGAGCAAACATGAGCATCAGCAACAGCCATAAAAACGCGGTAGATCGGCAGTTCGGCGAGCAGGCCAACGCCTACTTAACCAGCGCGGTGCACGCGCAGGGCAAGGATTTGCAACGCCTCGCGCAGTTACTGGAACCGCACGCCGGCGCGCGCCTGCTCGATCTGGGCTGCGGCGCCGGGCACGCCAGCTTCACGGCGGCGGCCAGGGTGGCGCAGGTGGTGGCCTACGATCTGTCGGCGCAAATGTTGGCGGTGGTGGAGCAGTCGGCGGCGGAAAAAGGCTTGAGTAACATTCAGCTGCAGCAGGGCGTGGCGGAGTCTTTACCGTTTGAGGACGCCAGCTTCGATCTGGTCATCAGCCGCTATTCGGCGCACCACTGGCACGACGTTGGCCAGGCGCTGCGTGAGGTCAAGCGGGTACTCAAGCCGGGCGGCAGAGCGATCTTTATGGACGTGGTCTCGCCGGGGCATCCGCTGCTGGATATCTATCTGCAAACCGTGGAAGTGCTGCGCGACACCTCACACGTGCGCAACTATGCGCCGGGCGAGTGGCTGGCGTTATTGACCGAGGCCGGGTTGGTGGTGCGCGAGGTAACGTCGGATCGGTTGATGCTGGAGTTCGGCAGTTGGGTGGCGCGCATGCGCACGCCGGCGCATTTCGTTACCGCGATCCGCGCGCTGCAGCAAAGCGTGTCGCAGGAGGTGGCGGCGCACTTCGCCATTCAGCCGGACGGCTCCTTTACCAGCGATATCATGATGTTTGACGTGATGAAGGGCTGAAAGCAACGGGGCAGCCGATGAAGGCTGCCCCGTGAAACGCTATCGACTGCGATGCGCTTATTTTTTATCTTCCAGCAGGCAGCGGTAGATCAGGCCGCCGATAATGCCGCCGACCAGCGGCACCAGCCAGAAGACCCACAGCTGCTGCAGCGCCCAGGTGCCCTGGAAGATCGCTACACCGGTGCTGCGCGCCGGGTTGACGGAGGTGTTGGTCACCGGGATGCTGATCAGGTGGATCAGGGTCAGCGTCAGGCCGATCGCCAGCGGGGCGAAGCCTGCCGGCGCGCGTTTGTCGGTCACGCCATGAATAACGATCAGGAAGAAGGCGGTCAGCACCAGCTCAATCACGATCGCAGCCTGCAGAGAATAACCGCCCGGTGAGTGTTCGCCGTAACCGTTGGAGGCGAAACCGCCTGCGGTGGCGTCGAAACCGGCTTTGCCGCTGGCGATCAAATACAGCACCGCCGCTGCGGCGATACCGCCGATCACCTGTGCGATAACGTAAGGGATCACGTCTTTCGCCGCGAAACGGCCGCCGGCGAATAAGCCAACGGTAACCGCCGGGTTAAAATGCCCGCCGGAAATATGGCCGACGGCATAGGCCATCGTCACCACGGTCAGACCGAAAGCGAGCGCGACGCCGAGGAAACCAATACCCAGCTGTGGGAATGCCGCTGCCAATACTGCGCTACCACAACCACCAAACACCAACCAAAATGTGCCAAAAAATTCAGCAAAAAGTCGCTTTGACATAGATTCCATCCTGCGGAATAGACTAACGGGCGTTAGCACTAAAAACTATAGAACAGCTTTTTCAGTTCATGCAGATATTCTATAGAATTTTCTTAATGCACCTTGAATAACGGCGGTATTAAATCCCCGGCATTTTATTTTGTCTATGAGAAAAACGCCGTTTTTCGCCGTGCTGGCGCGCGTTTGCCGATTTTTTTATCTTTGATATAAGAATTTACCCTAAGCGAAATGATGGGTTATTTTCAGGCGATTTTTTCCAGCGGTTTTCTCCATTCAATATCCTCAGGTTAATTGCTCATTTCTATTTGCCAGCCAACCTTATTGCCTATTGCACATTTGACGAAGCGCCTGTTGTCATCTCAGTGTCATGCTAAATTAATATCTTCTTCTGCCTGATAACGCTTCGTTCAACCTCGGGTAAAAACCATGAAAATAAAATCGCTCTCCCTGCTGTTGGCTTCACTGTTTCCTGTATTCACCTACGCTGCAGATATTGAGGTGGCGCGTTATGTGGTCGGCTTCCCCGGCGGGGAACGCGTCGCCTATCAGGGGGCGTTCGCCAAGAATTTCCCGCAGGGGCTGCCGGTGGGGATCGGCTCCGGGCTGACGTTCAATAGCAAGCAGGGCGACGATCTGGTGCTGACGACGCTGACCGATCGCGGCCCGAATGCCGATGCCCCTGCGGTGGGCAAGCAAGAAGCCAAAATTTTCGCCAACCCGCAATTCGTGCCTCTGTTGATGGACATTCGTATCGGCGGCGGCAAGGCCGTGGCCGAGAATGCACGGCCCTTGCATGACGAAAAAGGGCCGATTAGCGGGCTGCCGTTGCCGGGCGAGCTGATTGGTTCCACGAACGAAGTGGCGTTGAACGACGCGTTGCAGCCGCTGTCCGGCGATCGCCGCGGGTTGGATACCGAAGGGGTGACCGGTGACGGCAACGGCGGCTATTGGCTGTGCGATGAGTACGGTCCGTTTCTGATCCATATCGACGGCAAAGGTAAAATTCTCGCCAAATACGGCCCAACACCGCAGGCCGGCGAGCAGGCGGTGGCGGGCGGTTTGCCGAACATCCTGAAGTGGCGCCAGCCCAACCGCGGTTTTGAGGGGCTGACCCGGATGCCGGACGGGCGCATTCTGGCGGCGGTGCAGAGCACGCTGGATGTCGATGGCAAAAGCAAAAACAAGGCGCAGTTTACCCGGCTGGTGAGCTTCGATCCGCGCAGTGGCAAAACCGCTATGTACGGCTATCCCATCGATATCGACAGCTATAAAAAAGCCAAAGACGCCAAGATTGGCGATGTCGTGGCGTTGGACAACCAGCGCATCCTGTTGATTGAACAGGGAACCGGTAAAGATAAGACGATGATCAACAAGATCTATCTGGTGGATCTCGCGCAGGCCAGCGATCTGAGCGCGTTTGACGGCCAGGGTAAAGCGCTGGAGTTCGACGATGCGAAAGATCTCGCTAAACGCGGCGTGAAGCTGGCGCAGAAACGGGAAGTGGCGGATCTGCGCCAGTTGGGCTGGCGCCAGGAGAAAGCGGAAGGGTTGGCGCTGATCGACGATCGCACGCTGGCGGTGATTAATGACAACGATTTCGGCCTGCAGGCCAAGCTGGTGGACGCATCGCCAAAAAGCAAGAAAATCGGCGATTATCAGCTGGAGAAAGAAGGGCGGCTGAGCCTCGACGGCGACAAGACCAACGCCCGTATCGAATTGCGCCCGCTGGAGCAGCCGGAGTCGCTGAGCGAGCTCTGGGTGCTCACCTTGCCGCATCCCTTGAAGTGAGACAGCGGGGGCGATAGCGCCCCCGTCAGACCGTTGACAAAGGAGGAAAAAACGTGGTTTTTCCTCCTTTGTGGCCATCAGCCGAAAATCAATAAATTGATTTTCCTTGTTTTTTTATCCGCTGCTCTCTGCAAACCCGGCAATGGCATGAGGTTTGTCATCAATCTCACAGCGGGGGCGGTGACGTCCCCGTTTGCTTCAGGCTTCCGCGTGCCGCCGCGGCGCTCTGCCGCGCGAGATGCTCTCCCACACCGCCACTACCACCATGATCAGCGTCGTCAGGCCATTGACCATCAGCAGATCGGTTAAATAGGCGACGGGGGCCAATACCGCCAGCGCCAGCAGCCCCACCAGGTGTGACAGCGGGAAGCGATGATACACCAGCCGTTTATACAGTGCGTTGGCGAACAGGTAGAGTGCCGGCCCGAGCAGCAACACCGCCGCCGTGGCGTTTTGGATGCGGCCGTCGGGATGGGCGATCACCAGCTCGTTGGCCACGGCGCAGACGATGATCGCCCCCACCAGCGCGACGTGCACGTAATGGAAGTAAGCGCCCAGCTGGCCGGGGTTTTCCGCCTGGCTGATGGCGTGGCTGCCGGCTTTGCTGCTGGTGTCGAAGTAGATCCACCACATCGCCAGGCTGCCGAGAAAGGCCACCAGCGAGGCGATGAGCACCGGCAGGTTCCAGCTTTCCATCTCGCTCAGGGTGGCGCCGGTGATCAGAATGGTTTCCCCCAGCGCCACGATCACGAACAGCTGGCAGCGCTCCGCCAGATGGTGACCCTCGATGCTCCATTCGCTGCTGCTGTCCGAGCGCCCCAGCACCGGTAGCCGGAAGCCGAACATCGGCGAGACGTATTCGCACAAGACCGCGACCGCCCACAGCGCCAGGCGGGCGTTGCCTTCCGCCAGCCCACCGGCGATCCAGAAGACGGCGGAGATGCACAGCCAGCCGAGAATGCGGTGAAAGTTTCGTTTTAACGGATGACCGGGCACCAGCAGGCGCAGCACCGTGACGGAGCGCCCGACCTGAATGGCGACATAGAACAGCGCGAAGATCAGGCCGCGCTCGCCGAACGCCTGCGGCAGTGCGGCGGCGGCGAACAGCCCCAGCAGCATGATAGCGAACAGCAGCAGGCGGATCTGACGGGTATCCGGATTGAACCAGTTGGTGACCCAGGCGGTGTATTGCCAGGCCAGCCAGACGGCGAACCACAGCAGCAGGGTTTCCAGCGCACCGGTCAGCGTCAGGTGGTGCAACAGATAGTGGGAAAGTTGGGTCACGGCGAAAACGTAGATCAGATCGAACAGCAGCTCGGAAAATGAGACCGACGCGCCCTGACCGTCACGCACACGCAGCAGGTTTTGCGACATAAGCGTTCTTCCTTAAAAGGGTAAGCCACAAAATTCAGCGTAGCTCAGCGCGCTCCGGCGGGTAAAAAATCTTAAATAGACGCGGCGCGCATTCTTTATCACGCGCCGTCTTTAATTGTTCATCAAATAGGGGTAAGGTGAAGCCTATAAAGTCATTCTCGCCTGAAAATACACACCCGCTCTCATTTCCTCCTTATTCTCCTCACAATGATTGATGTTCTTTACGTTGCATGACGTCCGTTTTCATTGGCTAGCGGATAATTAACATCACTGACAACGAGCTAATAAACAAGAACACCTGGAGTCAATCATGAAACTTATCCCAAGCATCGCAGCCGTATTGATCGCCGCCGCTTCCTTCTCCACTTTCGCCGCGCCGCTGTCGTCGGTGAAACAGGTCAACAGCGAACAGGCCGCCAATCTGCAAAGCCTCGGTGTGGTGTCGGTTTCCGGCATTAGCGGCTCACCGCATGACGCCATTCACGCCCTGAAAGAAAAAGCCGCGGCGGACGGCGCCGGCCATTACCGCATTATCGGCCTGGACACCCCCGGGGATTCCAGCAACTGGCGCGGCAATGCGGAAATTTATCGCTAAGCGTTGGCTTTTTACTCTCTGGCTACGGCAACGTGGCCAATAAAATAAACGGTCGTAATAATTATCTGATAGGGCGCACGTGGGCGGCTTATTTTCAGGTCATTATTACGGCCGTTTTTCATTTTTCCGCTGCGGCTGAGGTTGCATTTTATTACAACTGTGTCCGCCGCTTTCGGAATCATGTTAATGAATACTTAAGAAATTCGGCTCACATTGAGGGCTTAACCCAAGGAGGCCTCAATGTTAAATGCGACCCGGCTGCAACTGATGAATCACTTCGCTTACCTGCAGCAATTTATGGCTTCACCGCGCACCGTCGGTACGCTGGCGCCTTCTTCCCCGTGGCTGTGCCAGGCGATGCTGAACCAGGTTGAATGGACCCGGGCGCTGTCGATCGCGGAGCTGGGCGCGGCGGACGGCGTATTGACCAAGCGCATTCTGGGGCGGATGCGCGCCGATGCGGCGCTGGAGGCTTTCGAGATCCAACCGCATTTCGTGCATCGGCTGCGGGGAATAGACGATCGGCGGCTGCAGGTGATGGCCTATTCGGCGACCCAAATGGCCACGGATTATGACGTGGTGTTTTCCTGCCTGCCGCTGCTGTCGATCCCGATCAGGATCAGCGTGCGCATTCTTCAGCAGGCCCGGCAGCGGCTGCAGGCGCGCAACGGCACGCTGGTGCTGTTCCAATACAGCCACCTGTCGGAAAAATTGCTGTCCCGCTATTTTCACTGGAAGCGCCTGCGGGTGGTGCGCAATTTCCCGCCGGCGCTGGTGTATGTCTGTACGCCGCGTTAACTACAGCGTTTTCACCATCACCACCACGTCTTCGTCATACTGCCGCCGGCGTTCCAGAGGCTGCCAACCCCAGCCGGCGTACAGCGCTTCCGATTTGTCGGTGATGAGATGCAAAATCGAATGATGGCGCTGCCGCGCCGCTTCGACGATCGCCATCTCCAGGCGGTGGGCAATGCCCTTACGGCGGTGATCGGGATGCACGAAGACGCCGGCCAGCCACGGGGTGAGATCCTGGCGCTGATGATCGTCGCTGGGCCACAGGCTGGCCATGCCCACCGGGCGATCGCCGTCGATCATCATCAACGTCAGATGATCGTCGCTCGGCCGGCTGCATTGGACGAAGCGCTGCTGGGTGCGCTCCAGCGATCCGCCGTGCTGTGAACCCCACTGGCCGAAGGCCCAGGCGGCGCACACATCGGCAAACTGCGGGCACTCCGACAGCGGAATAATGCGTTGACCCATGGATGTCTCCCTATTTGGTGGTTTCCGCTCTATTTAACCGATTTCCCCGCCATTTTTTTAACTTTTTAAAGCCGCTCTTTTAGCGGTTTCGCCATGTTTCGCCGTGCGCCCGGCGCCATTTCCCGGATTTCTTTTGGCAATCGCCGTGCAGGATTGCAAGTGCTAATGAGAGTGATTATCATGCGCACACTATTCCCCCGTGTCGGCTTAATCATGCGCAATTCCCTCATTTTACTGCTGCTTTCCCTGTGCTTCGGCGTGTTCTCCGCTCAGGCGAAGACGGTGACCGATATCACCGGCCGCCAGGTCGTGGTGCCGGACAACCCGCAGCGCATCGTGGTGGGGGAAAGCCGCATGCTGTATACGCTGGCGCTGCTGGAGCCGGGCAACCCGGCGCAGCGCATCGTCGGCTGGCCGGCGGATCTGGCGCGGTTCGATGCGCAAAGCTGGCAGCTCTATACGCAGAAGTTCCCGCAGATCGCCGCGATCCCCATTATCAGCGGCAATAATTTCCGCCAGGTCAATATTGAAAGCCTGCTGCAGCTGAAGCCGGATCTGGTGATCCTGGCGCGCTACGCGCGTGAAGACGGCGACAACGATCTGCTGGTTTCCGCGCTGAACAAGGCCGGCGTGGCGGTGATCTACGTCGATCTGCGCATCGATCTGCTGAACAACACCATGCCGAGCGTACGGCTGCTGGGCGAAGTGCTCAATCGCCAGCAGCGCGCTGAGCAGTTCATCGCGTTTTATCAGCAGCATATGGCTGTGATTCAGCAGCGGCTGGCGGGCTATCAGGGGCCGAAGCCCAAAGTGATGCTGCACCTGCATCTGGGGCGGCGCGACACCTGCTGCACCACCGCCGCGCACGGCAACCTCGGCGATCTGCTGACCTTCGCCGGCGGCGACAACATCGCCAACGCCAGCGTCAAAGGGGTGTACGGCGAGCTGAACCCGGAAACCATCCTGAGCGCCAATCCCGACGTTTACCTCGCCACCGGCATGGCCGGGCCGCAGGGCAAGCGGCTGTCCGATCTGCGCCTCGGGCCGCAGGTCAGCCAACAGGACGCCGCCGACAGCTTCCGCCGGCTGATCGCCACACAGCCGATGCTGGCCAGCCTGCAGGCGGTGAAGCATCACCGCGCCTGGAGCGTCTGGCACAACTTTTACCTCAGCCCGTACCACGTGGTGCTGGTCGAGATGTTCGCCAAAGCGTTTTACCCGGATCTGTTCGCCGACATTAACCCGCAGCAGACCTTCCAACAGCTGTATCAGCAGTTTTTGCCGTTACCTTTTTCAGGGACCTATTGGAGTCAGTTAGATAATGAATAACAACAAGCGCGGCTGGTGGTGCGCATTGCCTTTGGCGGCCTGCGCGACATCGCCGACGTGGGCGGCGGAGAAAGCCGCGCCGCAGGAAGAGAGCCTGGTCGTGGTCGGCCGCAAAGATGCCGACGGCGTGCAGAGCTATCAGCCGTTGACCAGCGTCACCGGCACCCGCAGCGAAACCAACCTGCTGAACGTGCCGCAGGCGATCGACGTGGTGCCGCAGCAGGTGATTACCGATCAGGCGGTCAGCAGCCTGGACGAAGCGCTGTACAACGTCAGCGGCATTACCCAGGCCAACACGCTGGGCGGCACCCAGGACGCGGTCATGAAACGCGGCTTCGGCGACAACCGCGACGGCTCCATTCTGCGCGACGGCGTGCGCTCGGTACAGGCGCGCAACTTTACGCCGACCACCGAGCGGGTGGAGGTGCTCAAGGGGCCGGCCTCGATGCTGTACGGCATGGGCGAGCCGGGCGGGATGATCAACATGATCACCAAAAAGCCCCAGCTGCAGCAGCATACCCACGTGGAAGGCTGGGGCAGCAGCTTCAACGGCGGCGGCGGCCAGCTCGACGTTACCGGGCCGCTCGGCACGTCGGGGTTTGCCTATCGGATGATCGTCGATCACGATGAAACCGATTACTGGCGCAACTTTGGCCGCAATCGCCAGACGGTGATCGCGCCGTCGTTGATGTGGTACGGCGAGAACACCGCCGTGCGCTTGGCCTATGAACATATGGAATATCTGGTGCCGTTCGATCGCGGCACCATTATCGATTCGCGCACCGGCAAACCGGTGAATACGCCGCGCGATCGCCGTTTCGACGAAGCCTATAACGCCACCCGTGGCGATCAGGACAGCATTACCCTGCAGATCGATCAGACGCTCAACGAGCGCTGGAAAAGCTCGCTGACCTACGCCTACAGCCGCAACAGCTACAGCGACAACCAGGCGCGCGCCACGGCGTTGAATCCGGTGACCGGCGTGTTGAGCCGCCAAGCCGATGCGACCGCCAATGCCGTCAGCCACGCCAACGCGGTACAGCTGACGCTCAATGGCGACGTGGACTGGGGCAGCATTAACCACCAGATGCTGTTCGGCTTCGATTTTGAAGATAACCGTACCTACCGCGGCGACATGATCCGCGGCAAAAAGAACAGCGATTTTAATATTTATCATCCGGTATACGGCCTGATGCCGCCGTCGACGGCGGTCAGCGCCAAAGACAGCGACCAGCGGGAAAACCTCACCAGCTACGGTTGGTTTATGCAGGATTCCATTCAGCTAACCGATAAATGGCTGGTGATGGGCGGGCTGCGTTACGACGCTTTCGACGTCTATGCCGGTAAGGGGCGGCCGTTCCAGACCAACACCGACAGCTCGGACAGCAAGCTGGTGCCGCGCGCCGGAGTGGTGTACAAGCTGACGCCTTATGTGTCGCTGTACAGCAGCTATACCGAGTCGTTCAAGCCGAACTCTTCCATCGCCACCCAAATTGGTTCGCTGCCGCCGGAGCAGGGCAAGTCGTGGGAAGTCGGCGGCAAGCTGGCGCTGCCGAACGGCGTCACCGGCACGCTGGCGCTGTTCGACATCACCAAGCGCAACGTGATGGTCAATGAGCTGGTGGAGGGTGAAACCGTGACGCGCACCGCCGGGCGCGTACGTTCGCAGGGCGTGGAGCTGGACGTAGCCGGTAACCTCACCGATTCGCTGAGCCTGATCGGCTCCTATGCGTATACCGACGCGCGGGTGGTGGACGATCCGGACAACAAGGGGAAAGAGATGACCAACGTGGCGCGCCACACCGCCTCGCTGTTCCTGACCCAGAACCTGGGCAGCCCGGGCTTCTACAGCGGCGATGAGGTGCGCATTGGCGCCGGTGCGCGCTACGTAGGACGCCGCCCGGGTGACGCCGCCAACAGCTTCTCCCTGGATAATTACACCGTTGCCGATGCGTTCGCCGCTTACACCATGCCGATCAACGGCTATCGGGTGAAATGGCAGCTGAACGTGAAGAACCTGTTCGATAAAACCTACTACCCGTCCAGCGGCGGCAACTTGCGCGTGGCGGTGGGGGAACCGCGTGAGGTGGTGCTGCGCGGCAGTATCGATTTCTAAGCCACGGGCGGTGAAATTTGCTTAAATAACCGCCCCAACGTTAAGGAGAACCCATGAGCCTGCAGATTCGTTTGGCGCAGCAGCGGGATATCGTGCATCTGATGGCGGTTGAACGTTCGGCGGCGCAGCTGTTTCGCCAGCAGCCGGAGTGGCGCTTTATCGCCGAAGGCGAGGTGATGGCCCCGCAGCAGCATGCCGCGTTTATCGCTGAGCGCCGTGAATGGCTGGCGGAAAGCGACAACGGCGAGTGCGCCGGTTTTATCGCCGTGCAGGTTCAGGGGGACGATTGGCACATCGCCGAATTGTCGGTCGCCGGCACCTGGCAGCGGCAGGGCGTAGGCCGTCGCCTGATCGGCGCGGTGGCGGAAGAGGCCAAACGGCAGGGCGCCGGCCGCCTGACGCTCACCACCTTCATTGAGGTACCGTGGAATGCGCCTTACTACCGGCGGCTGGGATTTCGGCCGCTCGACGACGCGCGGCTCACGGCCGCCTTGCGGCAGCATCTGGATGAGGATCTGGCGCACGGCTTTGCCGCCGGCAGTCGCTGTGCCATGGAATTTACACTATCGTAAATATTGAAATACAGAGCGGGCAGGGTATGATGCTGCCACCACGCCATCGCACCCGCTCGGTATTTTGGTATGCAATGCACTCAAGTCACCGCATAAGGGACAACCCGTAATGACACAAACCCTGTTCATGATAGGCGCTCGCGGAGCCGGCAAGACCACGGTAGGCAGCGCATTGGCGCTGGCGTTGGGCTATCAGTTCGTCGATACCGATCTGTTTATGCAGCAGGCGGCGCAGATGAGCGTGGCGGAAATGGTCGAGCGCGAGGGCTGGCTGGGGTTCCGCCGCCGCGAGACCATCGCGTTGCAAACCGTAACCAAGCCGTCAACTATAGTTTCCACCGGCGGCGGGGCGATCCTGGCGGAGGAGAACCGTCAGTTTATGCGTCAGCATGGCACCGTTATCTACCTGCGCGCGCCGGCCAGCGTGTTGGCGCAGCGGTTGGCAGAGTATCCGGAAGATGCGCAGCGCCCGACGCTCACCGGCAGGCCGATCGCCGAGGAGATGCTCGAGGTGCTGGCAGCGCGCGAAGCGCTGTATCAGGACGCTGCGCATTACGTGATAGACGGCGCCGCCGATCCGCAGCGGGTGGTGGAACAAATCCTCGCGGTGCTGCCGCGTGAGACGGTGAAGTAACCCTTTCTTCTCTTCGGGCACTGGGCGCCCGTTTTCTTATTCCGTTTGCCGAGCCGGCGCAAAGTACGCCCCGGGCGTGACGCCGAAGCGGCGGCGAAAGGCGGCGATATAGGCGCTGACGTTGTCATAGCCACAGGCGTCGGCCACCTTGCTGACCGTTTCCCCGCGTGATAATCCCTCCAGTGAACGCAATACCCGCGCCTGCTGGCGCCACAGCGCGAAGCTGATGCCGGCTTCCTGCAGAAAACGGCGGCTCAGGGTGCGCGGGCTGAGCCCGGCCCAGGCGGCCCAGTCGCACTGGCTGCGCGGGCTGGCGGGATCGTTCAGCAGCGCCCGGGCGATGTTCAGCAACCGGGCGTCCTGCGGCAGCGGCAATTGCAAAGGGGTGCGGCTTGCCGCGTGCATTTCGTCCAGCAGCACCTGCAGCAGCCGCCGTTGCGGCGCACTCAGCGGGCCGGCGGGGAACTGAGCGATGCGCTCCACCAGGGCCTGCAACAGCGCAGAGGCTGTGAACAGCTGCGGCTGCGGCGGCATCTCAGGCACGCTTTCCACCGGCAGATACAGACTCCAGCCCGCCACGTCGCCGCAGGCCAGCGCCTGATGGGCGCATCCCGGCGGCAGCCAGCCCAGCGTACCGCCGGCGATCGCCCATTGCCGGCCCGGGAGTTCCATGGCCAGCATGCCGCGCGTCAAGAGATAGATCTGGCCGCCTTCGTGCCGGTGCCAGGGCGTCAGGTGCTTTTTTTCATGCTGAAGGCGTTGGCTGCGGATCTGCGTCATGTTGGCCGTTTAACGTTATTGAAAGTCTTGATGTGGTTATTATGCCATCGCCTGGCCGGGATAGGATCGTCGTTCACCCTATTTCGGAGAAACATGATGACTCAACTTACCCCACTGGATCTGGTACTCGATACGCTGCAGCAGGTCGTCGCCAGCCCGGAGCACCGGCCGACGCAGCTCGCCGCCCGTTTCAGCGCAGACTACCGCCAGCAGGTGGATGGCAAGGTGCTGAACTTCGAGCAGTTTGAGCAACACATGGCGCTGCTGAAGCGGCAAACCTGCCGCATGACGCTGAGCGTGATCGCGGCGGCGGAGCAGGGCGAGGCGGTGCTGACCCACCATCTGGTTGAGCTGGAAAAGCGCGACGGTTCCTGCTGTCGCGTGCGGGTGCTGGCGCACTTCACCGTGCGTGAAGGCCGCATTTGTGCCTGCGACGAACTGACCGAGCTGTTGGCGGGCGCCCCTGGCGATCGCGATCTTGGCTCGCGCGTGTCGGAATGAGGGCGGCTGCTATACTTGCTACTGTGTGAAACACACGGGAGAACGGCATGCGCGAAAATGATCAACCTGCTTATCCACGGAGCGCCCGCGTCGTAGAGGTGTTTCGGGGCGACCCGAACCTGCATCTGCGCCGTTTTGAAGTGCGCACCGACGACATTGAGCCGAATACGCTGCTCAGTGAACATGAAACCGAGCAGGAAGCGCTCGACGCCAAGCATCGCTATGAGGACGAGGCGTTAGAGCTCTGACCTGCAGCCCGGCGGAAACCGGCGCCAGGCCGGTTTCCTGTTTATGGTTTGGAAACCGACGCCCTTGCCATTTTTCAGCGCGGATCTCGCCGCTTGCCCCGCCTTACGCTGCGCTCCGACTTTATTCCGCTATCCGCCCATTTGCCGGTAAGCGTCCCGGCCGCAGGTTTACCCTGCGTCGCGATCGCATTTCGCGCGAAAAACCAGTGACAGATCAACCGCAATCCCCCAATATGGATTTTCCATCAAGATGATTACGCGGGTGCCAGTCTATGCTGAAAGTGAATGAGTATTTTGCCGGAAAAGTGAAGTCTATCGGTTTTGACAGTAGCAGCATCGGTCTTACCAGCGTGGGCGTGATGGAAGAGGGGGAATACACCTTCTCCACCGCACAACCGGAAGAAATGACGGTGATCACCGGGGCGTTGAAAGTGCTGCTGCCGGGCGCGCCGGACTGGCAGGTGTTTACGCCGGGCGAGAAGTTCTTCGTGCCGGGGCACAGCGAATTCAACCTGCAGGTGGCCGACGCGACCGCCTATCTGTGCCGTTACCTGAGCAAATAAATTTTGTTCGTGAGGGGATCGCAGGGCTCAGCAGATGCTGGGCCCTGGTCGTTTCTGCGGCGGGATTAACGCTGGGCTTCGCCGCCGAGCGCTTCGATGGTGTTTTTGATCAACGCCGCCAGCTCGCTGGTCATCAGGATAAAGTCGGCGTCAAAGCGCTGAGCGAAGTCATCGCGATCGATATCGTCATTCTGCTCGCGCAGCGTGTCAGCGAACTTCAGGCGCTTGAGCGAGCCGTCGTCCGACAGCATCAGCTGAATGCGCTCCTGCCAATCCACCGCCAGTTTGGTCACCAGCTTGCCGGCTTCGATATGCACCGCGATTTCGTCGCTGATCAGATTCTGTTTCTTGCAGCGGATCACGCCGCCTTCTTCCAGAATCGCTTTCAGTTCCGCTTCATCCTGAATGGCGAAGCCGGCCGGCATCTCGCCGGAACGCACCCATTCGGTCAGCGTCAGTTCGATCGGGCTTTCCATGGTCAGCGGCACCACCGGCAGCGAGCCGAGGCTCTTGCGCAGCAGCGCCAGCGTATCTTCGGCGCGTTTGGCGCTGGCGGCATCGACCATGATCAGATCGTTGACGGTGTCTATCCACATGAAGGTCTGATTGAAGCGGCTGAACGCGCGCGGCAGCAGGCTGTGCAGCACTTCGTCCTTCAGCGCGTCTTTCTCGGTTTTCTTCAGTTTGCGGTGTTGTTCCGCCTCCAGGCGCTCAATCTTGGCCTGCAGCTCTTGCTTGATGACCGGCGACGGCAAGATTTTCTCTTCCTTGCGCGCGCAGATGACGATCTGGCCGTTGACCGCGTGCGTCAGCGCATCGCTGTGCGAGCCCATCGGGGAGACCCAGCCGGTCTTCGCCATGTCCTGGCTGCCGCACGGCGTGAAGGCGAACGCGCTGAGTTGTTTTTCCATTTCATCCGCGTTTAACGCCACTTCGCGGCTCAAACGGTAAACCATCAAATTCTTAAACCACAGCATAATGTTATCCCTGGCTGGGCGTGCGTTCGGCACGCTGATTCGTCAAAAGCAGGGCGGCATGATAACGAATTGACGCTGAAAAATCGCCCCATTCTCTCCGAATTGCGTCGCCGTACGCGGCGGAAAAGGCCTGGCCGGGGAGAGGGAAACAGGTGATTCATCCGCGCGCTTACATTAGGCTGTGGCAACGCTGCGCTGCATCGAGGAGAAAAAAACGTGCGTATTGGCATCGATTTGGGCGGGACAAAAATTGAAGTGATTGCGTTGGCGGACGACGGGCGGGAGCTGTTCCGCCATCGTATCGCCACGCCGCGCCATGACTACGGGCAAACCCTGGCGGCGATCGCCGGGCTGGTGAAACTGGCGGAAGATCATACCGGTGAACAGGGATCGGTCGGGATCGGCATTCCCGGCACGCTGTCGCCGTTTACCGGGCGGGTGAAAAACGCCAACTCGGTATGGCTCAACGGCCAACCGTTGGACAAGGATCTGTCGGCGCTGTTGGCGCGCGAGGTGCGTATCGCCAACGACGCCAACTGCCTGGCGGTGTCGGAAGCCACCGACGGCGCCGGCGCCGGCGCGCAAACCGTGTTTGCGGTCATTATCGGCACCGGCTGCGGCGCCGGCGTGGCGCTGAACGGCCAGGCGCATTCCGGCGGCAACGGCATCGCCGGCGAATGGGGCCACAATCCGCTGCCGTGGCAGGATGACGATGAGCTGCGTTACGCCCGCGAAGTGCCGTGCTACTGCGGCAAGCCGGGCTGCATCGAAACCTTTATTTCCGGCACCGGTTTCGCCACCGACTATGCGCGCCTGAGCGGCAGCGTGCTGCAAGGGCACGAGATCATGGCGCTGAGTGAGCGGGGCGATGCGCTGGCGGAGCAGGCGATCGTGCGCTACGAAATGCGGCTGGCGAAAGCGTTGGCGCACGTGATCAACATTCTGGATCCGGACGTGGTGGTGCTCGGCGGCGGCATGAGCAACGTGGATCGCCTGTACCGCACGGTGCCTGAAAGGGTGAAAGGTTGGGTATTTGGCGGCGAGTGTGAAACGCCGATCCGCAAGGCGGTTCACGGCGACTCCAGCGGCGTACGCGGTGCGGCCTGGCTGTGGCCGCAACAGCAGCGCTAAGCGTTGCAACAAAGCGCGAGCCTGCTCGCGCTTTAAACGACTCACTGTACAAAAACTGGACGGCGCTTTATGCTTTAGCTAACTTAGCTAAGGAGGACGCGTATGGCAATTCAGGCCAATATGCACGAAGCCAAATCCAATCTGAGCCAGCTGGCGGACAGAGCCGCGGAGGGAGAAACCGTGATTATTGCAAAAGCAGGGAAGCCGTACGTACAGTTGGTCGCCATCCAGGGCGAAGCGCGCCGCCCCGGTGCCGCCAAAGGCAAGTTCACCGTGCCGGCGGATTTCAACGCGGGGGATGCGGTCATTGCGGCGCTGTTTGAGGGCGATGAATGAAGCGTCTGCTGCTGGATACCCACACATTGCTGTGGTGGCTGATTGATGACGCCTGCCTGGGCGCGAACGCCAAAAGGCAGATCGCCGATCCGGGCAATGCGGTGTACGTCAGCGCGGCCAGCATTTGGGAGATCTCGATCAAACAGGCGCTGGGCAAGCTGGCGCTGCCGGAAGACATCTTTGCGATCATCGAGGCCGAAGATTTTCTGGCGCTGCCGATGGACGCCTTTCACTGCCAACAGGCCGGGCAGCTGCCACCCTATCATCAGGATCCTTTCGATCGCATGCTGATCGCACAGGCGCAGGCCGAGGGGCTCACGCTGATCTCCGCCGACGCGGTGTTTCCGCAGTACGGCGTGCGGGTGGCGGACGCCCGCCGTTAAGCCGGTTTTTCCTCGCTTTCGCTGCGCACCCGTTCGATATGAATGGTCAGGAACATCATCTCTTCCGTGGTGAGCTGATGCTGATAGTGCTTTTCGATGTGGCGGTTGATCTTGCCGGCGCAGGCGAATGACTCACGGTATTTCTCTTTCACTACCTGATACAGCGAGTCGTCGTCGCTGTCGACGTAGTTTTTCCCCAGCAGGCGCTGGGCGAAGAATTTCAAATGGGTGACGAAACGGTGGTAGCTCAGGGCTTCCTCGTTGTAATCAAAGCGGAAGTGGTATTTGACCAGGTTGAGGATCTCTTGCATCACGCGGGTGATGTGCAGCGTATTGTGCATCTCGTCGTTAAGCTGGGCGTTGACCAGGTGCAGGGCGATAAATCCGGCTTCATCTTCCGGCAACGCGGTATTCAGCCGTTGGGCGATCAGGGCCAGCGCCTCCAGGCCGACGGCGAACTCGGCCGGATAGAGCTTTTTAATCTCCCACAGCAACGCATTTTTGATATCCAACCCTTCCGCGTGGCGCTGCAGAGCGAAATGGATGTGGTCGGTCAGCGTGATGTAGACGATGTTATGCAACTTGCCCGGCAGCCGTTCGCGGGCGAGGGTAATAATCTTGTCGGCGGTGGTGACGCAGGCCAGCGGGATCTCGGAGAGCAGCTCTTTATAACGCTCGGCGATTTCGCCGCCGTTATGGGTGAACACCTTTTCGATCAGGCTTTCGTCCAGCGTGTCGCCGGGCTTCTTTTTAAAGCCGATTCCTTTTCCCATTACCACCGTCTCTTCCTGACGGTCGTCCAGCGTAATCACCACGTTATTATTGAGTATTTTAGCGATTTTCATGGTCTTTCCCGGTGTTTCAGCATCCTGAAAACGAAAAAACCTGACGCCCGGAAGCGATCCCGGGCGTCAGGTTTTGCCTGTATTTTATGTTTCTGTCCTGCGGCCTGAGCGGCGGAGGGGATACAGTAACAATCCTGTTATGCCTGCATAATAACCCGTGCTCGCCGCGGCTCAACGCTTTTCACCGCGGAGTGCCGCCGCGGTCACACTTCTGTGCCGCGCACGGCGGGATCATTCCAGCCTGAAGTGCGCCTCCAGCCGGCTGACGCCGAGCCCATTGACCTTTTTCACTTTGATCTGCACCGGAATGCGCTCTTTCATCGCCTCGACGTGGCTGATCACGCCAATGGTTTTACCGGAAGCATTCAGGCTGTCCAGTGCATCCAGCGCGGTATCGAGGGTTTCGGCGTCCAGCGTGCCGAAGCCTTCGTCGAGGAACAGCGAGTCGATGCTGGTTTTGTGGCTGACCAGATCGGACAACGCCAGCGCCAGCGCCAGGCTGACCAGGAAGCTCTCGCCGCCGGACAGGGTACGGGTATCGCGCAGCGCGTCGGCCTGCCAGGTGTCCACCACCTGCAGCTCCAGCGCGTCGCTGGTTTTGCGCTGCAGCAGGTAGCGCCCGTGCAGCCGGCCGAGCTGAAGGTTGGCCAGATAAACCAGATGATCGAGCGTCAGCCCCTGCGCGAAGCGGCGGAACTTGTCGCCTTCTTTCGAGCCGATCAGCTGGTTGAGGTAGCTCCAGTCGTCGTAGTCTTGCTGGCTGCGGGCGATTTGCTCGAACAGCGCCTGTTGATTGAGACGGCGGGCGGCGTCGCTTTCCAGCTGGTTGCGCAGCTCGCCCTGGCTCAGCTGCAGCGCCTTCAACTGCTGTGCCAGCTCGGCCAGCGATTGGGTGAGTGCGTCGAGATCCGCGTTGGCTTCATCCGTCCCTTCCGGGCGGTTCTGCCGATGCTGCTCCAGCGTTTGCGTCGCCTGAGCCAGCAGGGCCGCAGCCTCTACCTGCCGCTGTTGCAGCTGCTCTTTGCGCTGCTGCAATTCGCGGCGCAGGGCGTCGTCCAGCAGCGCGGCGGCGAAGGCAGTTTCATCGGCGAATTCGCTGTCGGCCAGCGCCAGCTGCCATTGCTGCTCCGCCTGTTGCAGCCGTTCCTGCATTTGGGCGTGCTGTTGTTGCAACCCGGCCTGCTGGCCGGCCAGGCGCTCGCGCAGTTCCTGCGCCTTTTGCCACTGCTCGGCGGCCTGTAAGCTGGCCTGTTCACAGGCGGTTTGTTTGGCGCGCAGCTGTTCCCGCACCTCGGCGACTCGCTGTTCGCCAAACAGTGCCAGCCGCTGCGCGCGCCGCTCGGCGAGGGTCTTCTCGCCTTCCTGCCAGCGTTGAAGCAGGTCTTGCTGCTGTTGCAGGCTGTCGGCGTGGGTTTTCTGCAGCAGCGTAAAGCGCTCTTCGAGCAACGCCAGCTGTTGCTGCGCCTGTTGCTGCTGCGTTTGCAGAGCGGCGAGCGCGTCTTTTGCCTGTTGTACCGCCTGCGCCGCCTGTTCATGCTGCTGCAGTGCGTGCTGCCCGTGCCGCTCTTCGTCGTCGCAGCCGCTCAGCCAGGCGCTGAGTTGCTCGCCCTCCGCCAGGGTAAAGTCGAATGCCAGCGGCGCGCTGAGCTGCTGCCACTGCTGCTGTTGGGCAGCCAGCTGCTGCTCATCCTGCGCGATAGCCTGCTGCTGGCGTTGCTGCTGCTCTTGCAGGCCTTCACAGCGGGTGCGCAGCTCGGTGCCCTGGGTTTGCAGTTTCTCGGCGAGGGTGCGCATCTCAACCAAGCGTTGTTCCGTCGCCGAAGGCTGCACCGCCTGATATTGCTCCACCGCCGGGTGGCTGGTGGAGCCGCACAGCGGGCAGGGTGCGCCGCTCTGCAACAGGGCGCGCTCCGCTTCCAGACTGACGATGCGTTTTTCCAGCTCGTGGATCCGCTCCACTTCCTGCAGCTGCGCCTTGTGCTGTTTGAATTGCTGACGCGCGTTCTCCAGCTGGTGTTGCAGCCCGGCGAGCTGCGTTTGCCGCTCGGCGTGCTCCGCCTGTTGCCGGGCCAGACGCTCGCGGGTCTGACGGTAAAGAGAAGCGAGCGTAAATAACTGCTGGCGCGTCGGGCGCAGATCCGCCAGGGCGCTCAGGCGCTGGCGCAGCGGGGCCAGCGGGGTTTGTGCCTCCAGCACCTGCTGCCGTTGCCGTTGAGCGGCCAGCGCTTCGATCAGCGCGTTCAACTGCTGCTGATGCTGTGCGGCCTGCGCCGTCAGCTGGCTGCGCTGGGCGGTGAGCTGCTCCAGTGCGGTCTGCTGCTGGGCGCACTGCTGCGCGGCGGCATCGCCGGCCTGTCGCCGCTCGGCCTGCGTCGACTGCAGTTGGGCGATCTGATGGTCGAGCGGGGCGACCTGGTCATCGATCAGCTGTTGCTGTTGCCGCATATGCTCGGCATGGGCTTGCTGCGCCAGACGGGCCTTTTCCACCGCCTGCTGCAGCGGCGCCAGCTGCGCCGAGTGCTGCTCCTGTTGCTGCGTCAGCTGGGCTGCCTGCTGTTGTATCGTCTGCAGCTCGGCGCGGCAGCGATCGCGTTCGCCGCGCAGCGGCCGCAATTTCTCGGCCGGTTCGCTCAGCGCCAGCCGCTGCAGCTGCGGGGCGGCCTCGGCCTGCTCGCGCAGGGCGGTTTCCAGCCGCCGTTGCCCCTCGTTTTGCTGTTGCTGGAGGCGCTGCCATTGCTGCAGCCAGCTCAGCGCCTGTTGCTGTTGCTGGGTTTGCTTGCCGAGAGCGCTTTCCTGCGCGCTCAGCGCCGTCAGCCGTTCCGTCAGGGAGTGGCGCTGTTCATCGTTCAGCAGCTCGATGCCGCTGGCGCGCTGGTGCAACGCATCCAGGTCAGTTTTGGCCTGCTTGTGGGATTCGAACACCTGTTCGGACAGCCGCCCGTAGATTTCGGTGCCGGTCAGCTCTTCCAACAGCTCGGCGCGATCGTTGGCGTCGGCGTTGAGGAACGCGGCGAACTGCCCCTGAGACAGCATCATCGATTTGGTGAAGCGGCCGAAGTCCAGCCCGGTGATGGCCGCGGTGATCTCCAGCTTATCGCGCACTTTATCCGCCAGGATCTTGCCGTCCTCGCGGCGCGCCAGTTCGACCTTCGGCGCCTGCAGATTGCCGTCCGGCGCGTTTTTGGCGCGGCGCTGGCTCCAGAAGGCGCGATAGCCGACGCCCTTGACCTCGAATTCGACCTCCGCCAGCGATTCGGCGGTGTGGCGGGTCATCAGTTCATTCTGGCTCGGCGTGACGTTGAGACGCGGCGTCTGGTGGTACAGCGCCAGGCAGATGGCGTCCAGCAGGGTGGTTTTGCCCGCGCCGGTCGGGCCGGTAATGGCGAACAGGCCGTTGCTGGCGAACGGCTCGGCGGTGAAGTCAATTTTCCACTCGCCCTGCAGCGAGTTGAGGTTTTTTAACCGCAGGCTGAGGATCTTCATGGGTGGGTCTCCTCAGGATTGTGCTGCACCGCATCGACCACCTGGCGGAACAGTTGATGCATCCGCCGTTGGCGCGCTTCGGGCATGTCGGCCTCCTGCGCCAGGCGCCGTTCGAACACCTCGTTGACGCTCAGCTCGTTCAGCGTTTCCTTGTCCTGCTGCGCGATCGCCTGGCGGCGTTGCTCTTTGCTGCGCCGCAGCAGCACCACTTCCACCGGCAGCTCATCCGCCATCAGCTGGATACGGCGCTGGATATCGCTGAGGTAGTCCTGCGTTGCCACTTCGATATCCAGCCACACCGGCAGCTCGCCGGCATAGTCGGCAAATTGCTGCAGCTGCCGTTCGATTTCGGCCAAATCGCCTTTGATCAGCTGCATGGGCTGGAACTGCGGGATCGTTAACGCTTCTACCTGCTGCAGGGTGCCGTCGGCGAAATCCACCAGGAAGACGCTTTTGGCTTTGCCCAGTTCATCGAAGCTGAGCGGAATCGGTGAACCGCTATAGCGAATATGTTCCGACTTGGCGACGTTTTGCGCGCGGTGAATGTGGCCCAGCGCGATGTAATCGGCAGGGGGGAAGGCCTGCGCCGGGAAGGCATCGAGGGTGCCGATATAGATGTCGCGCACCGAGTCGGAGGTGGTGACGCCGACGGTGGTCAGGTGGCCGGTGGCGACGATCGGCAGCGGCAGGCCCAGCCGCTCGCGGCGTTCACAGGCCGCCTGATACAGCGCTTGGTAATGTTCGGCGATGGCTTCCTGCAGCGCCTGCTGTTTCTGCGCGCCGGATTCGCCGGCGCGGCTGGTGAGCAGATCGCGCGGCCGCAGAAAAGGAATGGCGCACAGCACGGCGCCCGGCTGGCCGTCGCGCCGGTTAAGCACCACGATCTGCTGCTCAAGGGAGCCCTGCGCGCTCGCGATCACCGTGGTGTTCAGGCAAGAGAGCAGTTCCCGCGATTCGTTCAGCGTCGCTACCGAGTCGTGGTTGCCGCCCAACACCACCAGCTGGCAGCCGGTGCGCTGCAGTTCCACCACGAAGCGGTTGTACAGCTCACGGGCGTAGCTGGGCGGCGAACCGGTATCGAACAGATCCCCGGCGACGATCAGCGCATCCACCTGCTGCTGCTCGATCTGTTCGATCAGCCAGTTCAGAAAAGCCTGGTGCTCGGCGGCGCGGCTTTTGGTGAAAAAGTACTGGCCAAGATGCCAGTCAGAGGTGTGGATTAGGCGCATGACACTCCCGGATGCAAAGGTAATGGCGATGATTATAAAGGCCGCGGCTGCGGCTGTCCCGGCGCAATGGCGACGACTACGGAATGATTTTTCTTTGCGCCGGGAAATAATCGCTATGCTTACTGCCTATAACAGCCGCTTTTTTTCATAAAAGTGTCACAAAACTGACGCATAATGGCGCCCGCAAAGTCGCTAACACATTGGCAGGATTGACGATGGCAAGACGCATACTGGTGGTGGAAGACGAAGCGCCGATCCGTGAGATGGTGTGCTTTGTGTTGGAACAGAATGGTTACCAACCGTTGGAAGCCGAGGATTATGACAGCGCCGTGACGCGCCTGTCTGAGCCGTTCCCTGATTTGGTGTTGCTCGACTGGATGTTGCCCGGCGGTTCCGGCATTCAGTTTATCAAACATATGAAGCGCGAAGCGCTGACCCGCGATATTCCGGTCATGATGCTGACCGCGCGCGGCGAAGAGGAAGACCGCGTGCGCGGCCTGGAAGTGGGGGCGGATGATTATATCACCAAGCCGTTCTCGCCCAAGGAGCTGGTGGCGCGCATCAAGGCGGTCATGCGCCGCATTTCACCGATGGCGGTGGAAGAAGTGATTGAAATGCAAGGGCTGAGCCTGGATCCGTCCTCCCACCGCGTGATGGCTAACGATCAGGCGTTGGACATGGGGCCGACCGAGTTCAAGCTGCTGCACTTCTTTATGACCCACCCAGAGCGGGTTTATAGCCGTGAGCAGTTGCTTAATCACGTCTGGGGCACTAACGTTTATGTGGAAGACCGTACCGTTGACGTGCATATCCGTCGGCTCCGCAAGGCGTTAGAAACCAGTGGGCATGATAAAATGGTTCAAACCGTTCGGGGCACCGGCTACCGGTTCTCAACGCGCTACTGATCGCGCCGCGCTGGAGAATATGCCGTGTTAGAACGTCTGTCGTGGAAGAGGCTGGCTCTGGAGCTGGCTCTTTTTTGTCTGCCCGCCTTACTGCTGGGGCTGATTTTCGGTTATCTGCCCTGGTTCCTGCTGGCCTCCGCGCTGGCTGCGCTGGTGTGGAATTTCTACAACCAGCTCAAACTCTCCCATTGGCTGTGGATCGACCGCAGCATGACGCCGCCGCCCGGCCGCTGGAGCTGGGAGCCGCTGTTCTATGGCCTGTATCAGATGCAGCAGCGCAATCGCCGCCGCCGGCGCGAGCTGGCGCTGCTGATCAAGCGCTTTCGCAGCGGGGCCGAATCGCTGCCTGATGCGGTGGTGATGACCACCGTCGAAGGCAATATCTTCTGGTGCAACGGGCTGGCGCAGCATCTGCTCGGCTTTCGCTGGCCGGAAGACAACGGCCAGCACATCCTCAACCTGCTGCGCTATCCGGAATTCAGCCACTACCTGCAACAGCAGGAGTTCTCGCGCCCGCTGACGCTGCAGCTGAACAACGAACACTACGTCGAATTCCGCGTAATGCCTTACTCCGAAGGGCAGCTGCTGATGGTGGCGCGCGACGTCACCCAGATGCGCCAGCTGGAGGGCGCGCGGCGCAACTTCTTTGCCAACGTCAGCCATGAGCTGCGCACGCCGCTGACGGTGCTGCAGGGCTACCTGGAGATGATGGGCGACGAAGAGCAGGACGGCTCGCTGCGCAGCAAGGCGCTCGGCACCATGCAAGAGCAGACCCGCCGGATGGACGGGCTGGTCAAGCAGCTGCTGACGCTGTCGCGCATCGAGGCAGCGCCCAATGTCGACATGAACGAGCGGGTGGATATTCCGCTGATGCTGCGGGTGTTGCAGCGCGAGGCGCAATCGCTGAGCGGCGGCAATCACGAGATCAGCTTCCGGGTGAACGAACAGCTCAACGTGTTCGGCAATGAAGACCAGTTGCGCAGCGCGGTGTCTAACCTGGTGTACAACGCGGTTAACCACACGCCGAAGGGCACCCATATCGAAGTGAGCTGGCAGCAGACGGCGCACGGCGCGCAGTTCCAGGTCAGCGACAACGGGCCGGGCATCGCCGCCGAACACCTTCCGCGCCTGACCGAGCGTTTTTACCGCGTCGACAAGGCCCGTTCGCGCCAAACCGGCGGCAGCGGGCTGGGGCTGGCGATCGTCAAACACGCGCTCAGCCATCACGACGCGCGGCTGGAGATCCTCAGCGAGCCGGGGATCGGCACGCGCTTTATCTTTACCTTACCCAACCGGTTGATTGTTCCCGCCGCTTTATCAGAGAATGCGGTGAAAAATTAACGCGAGACACCGGTATGACCCGAATAACCCGAGGGCTGTTGCTTTGCCTGGCGCTGCTGGCCGGACGCGGCGCGCTGGCGCAGCCCGAAGGCATGCTGGCGGGCAACCTGTCCAGCGTCGGTTCCGACACTCTGGCGAATCTGATGGCGCTGTGGGCGCAGGATTTCAGCCAGCATTACCCCAACGTTAACCTGCAGATCCAGGCCGCCGGCTCCTCTACCGCGCCGACCGCGTTGGCGGCGGGCGCCGCGCAGCTGGGCCCGATGAGCCGGCCGATGAAGGCGGCCGAGGTTTCGGCGTTCGAACACCGTTACGGCTATGCGCCGCTGGCGGTGCCGGTGGCGGTGGATGCGCTGGTGGTATTGGTGCATCAGGATAACCCGCTGCGCGGCCTCAATTTGCAGCAGCTCGATCGCATTTTCTCCGCCACCCGGCGCTGCGGTGAAAGCAAACCGCTGACGCGCTGGGGCGAGCTGGGGCTCAGCGGCGACTGGGCAACGCGCTCGCTGCAGCGCTTCGGCCGCAACTCGGCGTCCGGTACCTACGGCTATTTCAAACTGCGCGCGCTGTGCGGCGGCGATTTTATGCCGCGCGTCAATGAGCTGCCCGGCTCAGCTTCGGTGGTGCAGGCAGTGGCCGGTTCGCTCAACGGCATCGGCTATGCCAGCATCGGCTTTCGCGCCAGCGGTGTGCGGCTGCTGCCGTTGGCGGAGTCGGGAGAGGACTATGTCGCACCTACCGCCGCCAACGTGCGTAACGATCGCTACCCGCTGTCGCGCTATCTCTATATCTATATCAACAAAGCCCCCAATCAACCGCTCGAACCGCTGACCGCCGCGTTCCTCGACCGCGTGCTGTCGACCGCAGGGCAGAGCCTGGTCAATCACGACGGCTATCTGCCGCTGCCGCCGGCCGCCCTGCAGAAGACCCGCCAGGCGCTCGGCTTGCAGCCGCTCGCGTCGGCCACGGTGCAATAAGCGGCAAAAAACGGCGTAATTTTCGCCTTTTTTCACGGCCAAACGGAGCTTATGCCACGCGAAAACCGGGCATTTATTGGCGTTTTCGCGCGGTAAAGTGATATATGCTTCACGTTTCGTGAATCTGTTGTTCAAAAATGATACAAATCATGTAGTGTATATTTATTGATAGCCAATATGATCGACTGGTGGTAAAAGTTTATATGGTCGATAGTTCTGCTTTTCGCCGTGCGCCTTGCCTTGAAGCGCTATAAACGTTTACCTTAGCCTTCGTTGTCGGATTAAACCTCCATTTTTATAACTCCTAAAATTTTGCCCATCTTCATGAGCGGCCACTTTCGAATAGGGACATAAACGCCGGATCTATTGCGTTTAGGGTGCTTATTTGGCGCTGCAACGATCGGGCATGCCGGCAACCGGGTGGGGCGTCACGCCACCACGCTATCGGACACTATTTTTCATTTGAACAGGCAACACGACATCGTATGAGTCATCGTTTAACGTCAAAAGATATCCTGGCACTGGGCTTTATGACCTTTGCCTTATTCGTCGGGGCCGGGAACATCATCTTCCCGCCGATGGTCGGCTTGCAGTCCGGTGAACACGTCTGGACCGCGGCGCTGGGCTTCCTGATCACCGCCGTCGGTCTGCCGGTCATCACCGTCATCGCGCTGGCGCGCGTCGGCGGCGGCATCGACGCCCTCAGCTCACCGATCGGCCGTGGCGCCGGCCTGTTGCTGGCGACCGTCTGCTACCTGGCCGTCGGCCCGCTGTTTGCCACGCCGCGTACCGCTACCGTGTCCTTTGAAGTAGGCATCGCCCCGCTGACCGGCGACGGCGCCATGCCGCTGTTCATCTACAGCCTGGTGTACTTCGCGCTGGTGATCGGCATCTCCCTGTATCCGGGCCGCCTGCTCGACACCGTCGGCCACGTGCTGGCACCGCTGAAGATTGTGGCGCTGGCCGTATTGGGCATCGCCGCGCTGCTGTGGCCTGCCGGCGCGCCGATCCCGGCGACGGCGGCTTACCAGAGCGTGCCTTTCTCCTCCGGCTTCGTTAACGGCTATCTGACCATGGATACGCTGGGCGCGCTGGTATTCGGCATCGTTATCGTCAACGCGGCGCGCTCGCGCGGCGTGAAAGACGCCGGTCTGTTGACCCGTTACACCATTCTGGCCGGTTTGATTGCCGGCGTGGGCCTGACGCTGGTTTACCTGAGCCTGTTCAAGCTGGGCTCCGGCAGCGGCGCGTTGGTGCCTGACGCCACCAACGGTGCGGTGATCCTGCACGCTTACGTTCAGAACACCTTCGGCGGCCTGGGCAGCTTCTTCCTGGCGGCGCTGATCTTCATCGCCTGTATGGTAACCGCGGTCGGCCTGACCTGCGCCTGCGCCGAGTTCTTCGCGCAATACCTGCCGTTCTCGTACAAGACGCTGGTGTTTATCCTGGGCCTGTTCTCGATGGTGGTGTCCAACCTCGGCCTGAGCCACCTGATTCAGATTTCCATTCCGGTGCTGACCGCGATTTACCCGCCGTGCATCGTGCTGGTGGTGCTGAGCTTCACCCTGCGTTGGTGGCACAGCGCGCCGCGCATCATCGCGCCGGTGATGCTTGTCAGCCTGTTGTTTGGTATCCTTGACGCGGTGAAAGCCTCCAGTTTCCAGCAGCTGCTGCCGGCCTGGACCACTCACCTGCCGCTGGCGGAGCAGGGGCTGGCATGGTTGCCGCCTTCGCTGCTGATGCTGGTGCTGGTCGCGATTTATGATCGGGTGTGTACGCGTTCCCAAGTGACCGCGCACTGATAATCCCCCGGCTTAATCCAGGGCCACGGACATGTCCGTGGCTTTTTTACGTTTAAAACTATGGGTCATCTTCATGCAACAACAGTCACCCACCACGGCCCCCGACAATAAGCTGAAACGCGGCCTCAGTACGCGTCATATCCGCTTTATGGCGCTGGGATCGGCCATCGGCACCGGGTTGTTCTACGGCTCGGCGGACGCCATCAAAATGGCCGGCCCGAGCGTGCTGCTGGCTTACCTGATCGGCGGCATCGTGGCCTTTATCATCATGCGCGCACTGGGGGAGATGTCGGTCAACAACCCGCAGGCCAGCTCGTTTTCCCGCTACGCGCAGGACTACCTCGGCCCGATGGCGGGTTACATCACCGGCTGGACCTACTGCTTTGAAATCCTGATCGTCGCCATCGCCGACGTGACCGCCTTCGGCATCTATATGGGGGTCTGGTTCCCTGAAGTGCCGCACTGGATCTGGGTGCTGAGCGTGGTGCTGATCATCGGCGCCATCAACCTGATGAGCGTCAAGGTATTCGGCGAGCTGGAGTTCTGGTTCTCGTTCTTCAAGGTCGCCACCATCATCATCATGATCGCGGCCGGCATCGGCATCATCATCTGGGGCATCGGCAACGGCGGGCAACCGACCGGCATTCATAACCTGTGGTCGAACGGCGGCTTCTTCAGCAACGGCTTTATCGGCATGATCCTGTCGCTGCAGCTGGTGATGTTCGCTTACGGCGGCATTGAAATCATCGGCATCACCGCCGGCGAAGCCAAAGATCCGAAAAAATCGATTCCGAAGGCCATCAACTCGGTGCCGTGGCGCATTCTGGTGTTCTACGTCGGCACGCTGTTCGTCATCATGTCTATCTACCCGTGGAACCAGGTGGGCACCAACGGCAGCCCGTTCGTGCTGACCTTCCAGCATATGGGCATCACCGTGGCGGCAGGCATTCTCAACTTCGTGGTGATCACCGCTTCGCTGTCGGCGATCAACAGCGACGTGTTCGGCGTCGGCCGCATGCTGCACGGCATGGCCGAGCAGGGCCACGCGCCGAAGATGTTCAGCAAGGTGTCGAAACGCGGCATTCCCTGGGTGACGGTGGTGGTGATGATGCTGGCGCTGCTGCTGGCGGTATATCTCAACTACATCATGCCGGAGAGCGTGTTCCTGGTGATCGCGTCCCTGGCGACCTTCGCCACCGTGTGGGTGTGGATCATGATCCTGTTCTCCCAAATCGCCTTCCGCCGCAGCCTGAGCAAAGAGCAGGTGAAGCAGCTGGCGTTCCCGCTGCGCGGTGGGGTGTTCACCTCGGTGGTGGCGATCGTGTTCCTGGTGTTCATCATCGGCCTGATCGGCTACTTCCCGACCACGCGCGTCTCGCTGTACGCCGGCCTGGTCTGGGTGGTATTGCTGCTGGCGGGATACTGGTTCAAGGTCAACCATCAGAAAAAACGCGCGCCGTTGGCGACGCAGCAAGACTAAATGGAAAAACACCGGCTGAGGCCGGTGTTTTTTTAGCGTTTGTCTTCCACTTCATCCCCCCCGGCGGCGCGCGCTTCGATACGCATGTCGCCGCCGTTAAGGCGTTCTTCCTCTTCCTCGCCGGCGCAGCGCGCCAGCACTTCGCGAATGTCCTGCATATTGCTGCTGAGGGCGCTCAGCGAAGGTTGCAGATTGCGTGGCATGCGGCTTTCGTCCAGCGAAGCGCTGTGCAGGCAGCCGATAAACAGCAGGGTGGCCATCAGGGTAAACAGCCGATGACGTAACCGTTTCAGCAAGGGCTTTCCCTCTCGGTGGTGAAGGTGATGGCGCATTAACGCCGTTTTCGCCGGGGAAAAGAAGGGGATGGAGATATCTGCTGGCAATTGAAAGAACATCATTACCAGCAGACACAGTTACGTCAGCCGACGTCAGGAAGCGTTCGCGTTTTGTAGCAGCATGCCGCGCAGGTCATTGCCGGTTGGCGTTTGATGCACGCGCAGGCCGAACTCGTCGATCACCGCCAGAATATGGTCGAAAATATCTGCCTGAATGCTTTCATACTCCGCCCAGACCGTGGTGTTGGTGAAGGCGTAGATTTCCAGCGGCAGGCCTTCCGGCGTCGGTGCCAGCTGGCGCACCATCAGCGTCATGTTCTGGTGAATGCGCGGGTGAGCGCGCAGATAGGCTTCCAGATAGGCGCGCAGCGTGCCGAGGTTGGTCAGGCGGCGGCCGTTGAGCGGCGAGGCCAGATCGACGGCGATCTCCTGGTTATGCTGGCTCAGCTCTTGGGTCTTGACGTTCAGGTAGCTGTGCAGCAGCGGGTTGCGCTGCAGGCGGCGCTGTTCCTCTTCCGACAGGAAGTGCACGCTGCCGGTGTCGATATTCAGGCTGCGCTTGATGCGACGCCCGCCGGATTCCGACATCGACCGCCAGTTTTTGAATGAGTCGGAGATCAGCGCGTAGGTGGGAATGGTGGTGATGGTGTTGTCCCAGTTACGCACTTTGACCGTGGTCAGGCCGATGTCGGTGACCGCGCCGTCGGCGCCGTATTTCGGCATTTCCAGCCAGTCGCCGATCTTCAGCATATCGTTGGCGGAGAGCTGAATGCCGGCCACCAGCCCGAGGATCGGATCCTTGAACACCAACATCAAGACCGCGGTCATGGCACCCAGGCCGCTGAGCAGCAGCAGCGGCGATTTGCCCATCAGCAACGAAACGATCATGATGCCGATCAGGATCGCCGCCACCAGCTTCAGGCCCTGGAAAATGCCGCGCAGCGGCAGCTGATTGGAAATCGGGCTTTGGCGCAGCAGCGCCAGCAGCGTATCCAACAGCGAGAACAGCGACAGCAGGGTGAAGGCGAGGATCCACACCTGCGCGGCGGTGACGATCACCGCCTGGGTTTGGCTGCCGCTCTGCAACCACAGCGTCGCCTGGATGCTGATGATCACCCCTTGCAGCAGCAGCGCCACGCGCTGGAACAGTTTGTATTGGGTGATGGCCTGTTGCCAGACGCGCTGCGATTGCTGGCCACGGCGCTGAAGGGCGGCCAGCACCACCCGGTGCAGCACCAGGTGGATCGCGACCGAGATCAGGACAATCAACCCCAATACCATCAACAGCGACATCACTCCGCCGAATTCCAAACCAAACTGTTCCAGCCAGCGCGTTATCTGTTGTTGCATTACCGCTCCTTAAAAAATGCGCAAAAAACATCCTGTAAACTTAAAACGCGTTAGCCTAAGGGGTAACGCGCAGGATTTGTGCCTGTTTACCTTTTTTTACATCGAGTTAGCGTTATTTTTCGGTCTCCGCCCCCCGGCTCATCCCCGGGTTTTGCGGCCAGAGAGGAGGGGGAGTTGCACTTAACGTGGCATTGTTCGCTTCTTGAAGAACGCCGTCGATTTCGTTTGGTACAGCAGGAGAAACAGTATGCTTAACGCCTGGCATCAACCGGTCCCGCCTTTTGTGGTGAAGCAAGGGCAACGTTTGGATATCACGCTGTGGTTACAGGGGGATGAACTGCCGGAACGGGTGTTTTTGCGCGCCGAACCGGACAACGAAGAGTGGCTGCTGGTGATGAAAGCGCAGCGTCACGAGGGAATGCGGCGCTACCAGGCCAGCCTGACGCTGAATGAGGGCGAGCCGACGCGGCGTTACTGCTTCAAGCTGCTGTGGGCCGATAGCCAGCAGTGGTTCGGCCCGCAGGGCTGGTCGCCAACGCCGCCGGGCCAGCTGGCGCAGTTCGCCGTCGACGAGCCCGACCATGGCCCCGAGTGGGTGGCGGATCAGCTGTTCTACCAGATTTTCCCCGATCGGTTCGCCAGCAGCGGCGGCGAACACGGCATCCAGAGCGGCAGCTACCGCCATCACGCGGCCGGTGCCGAGGTGATTCGGCGCGACTGGCAGCATCCGCTGGAGGATCGCCACGCCGCCTCGACCTTTTACGGCGGCGATTTGGACGGCATCAGCGCCAAACTGCCGTATTTGCAGCAGCTGGGCGTGACGGCGCTGTATCTGAACCCGATTTTTACCGCGCCGAGCGTGCATAAGTACGATACCGAGGACTATTACCAGGTCGATCCGCACTTTGGCGGCAACGCGGCGCTGCAGCGTTTGCGAGTGAGCACTCACAAGGTGGGCATGAAACTGGTGCTGGACGGGGTATTCAACCACACCGGCGACTCGCATCCGTGGTTCGACCGCCATCGCCAGGGCGAAAACGGCGCCTGTCACCACCCCGATTCACCGTATCGCGGCTGGTTCAACTTTTACCCGGACGGCCGCGCGCTCGACTGGAAGGGCAACGCCAGCCTGCCGAAGCTTAACTTCGCCGAGCCGCAGGTGGCGGAAGCGATCTATCGCGGAGAAGGCAGCGTGGTGCGCCACTGGCTGCGCCCGCCGTACAGCATCGACGGTTGGCGGCTGGACGTGGTGCACATGCTGGGGGAGAACGGCGGCGCCACCGGCAACCTGAACCACCTGGCTGGCATCTATCAGGCGGTGAAGCAGGAGAACCCGCAGGCCTACGTCTTGGGCGAGCATTTCGGCGACGCGCGCCGCTGGCTGCACGCCGGCGTGGAGGACGCGGCGATGAACTACATGGGGTTCGCGCTGCCGGTGCGGGCATTTTTGGCGGGGCTGGACGTGGCCTATCACCCGGTGCGGCTGGACGCCGCCGGGTGCGCGCAGTGGATGGACGGTTACCGCGCCGGGCTGCCGCACGGCCGCCAGCTGATCCAGTTCAACCAGTTGGACAGCCACGATACCGCGCGTTTTCTCACGCTGTTGCAGGGGAACGCGGCGCGCATGCAGATGGCAGCGGTGTGGTTGCTGAGCTGGATTGGCGTGCCTTGTCTCTACTACGGCGATGAGATTGGTCTGGACGGCGGCAACGATCCGTTCTGCCGCAAGCCGTTCCCGTGGGACGTCGGCGACTGGGACCGGCCGCTGTTGGCGCTGTTCCAGCGCATGGCGGCGCTGCGTAAACAGAGCGTGGCATTGCGTCGCGGCGGCTGTCAGGTGCTGTATGCCAGCGGAGAAACGCTGGTGTTCGTGCGCCTGTATCAGCAGGAGCAGGTGCTGGTGGCGCTGCAGCGCGACGGCAGCGGCCAGGCGCAGCTGCCGCACAACCCGCTGTTGGCGCGCGGCCCGTGGCGGCGTGTGGAAGGGCGGGGAGAGTTGAGTGAAACGGCAGGCGGGCTGCGCCTGCAGCTGGCGGAAGAGTCGGCCACCGTGTGGCGCTGCGAAGGCTAAAGCAACTGCGGGGGCCAAAGGGCCCCCGCGATAAAAGTGAGTAGGCGTTTACATCAGTAACCGACCGCAGAACCTGCCGGGCGACGCACGTCGTTGGCGCCATACAGATAGCCTTCGCGCACCTTGCCGGAAACCGCCGAGTCGTTGCCGGAGTTGGCCGGGCTGACGCCCGCCGCGCCCGGCAAACCGACCAGAATCAGTTCGGCGGCGCCCCACGGCGTTTGCTCGACCATCTTATAGCCCATACCGCTCAGCAGCTTCAGCGTATCGGCGGAAACGCCGCGCTGTTCGTAGTACACCTCATCCGGCAACCATTGGTGATGGATGCGCGGTGCGTCCACCGCTTCCTGCGGTGCCATGCCGTGGTCGATCACGTTCAACGCGGTCTGCAGGGTGATGGTGATGATGCGCGAACCGCCCGGCGAGCCCAGTACCATAAAGATCTTGTTGTCCTTGGTCACCAGCGTCGGGCTCATCGACGATAGTGGGCGCTTACCGGGGGCAATGCTGTTGGCGGTGCCCTGCACCAGTCCGTACAGGTTTTTCTCGCCCACTTTGACCGTAAAGTCGTCCATCTCGTCGTTGAGGAAGAAGCCGGTGCCCGGTGCGATCACCACGGCGCCGAAGCGGCCGTTGACGGTATAGGTGGTGGAGACGGCGTTGCCGTCGTGATCGACGATCGAATAGTGGGTGGTTTCCGGTTTTTCATGCGGCTCCATGCCGGGCTGCACGTTTTCCGACGGCGTGGCCTTGTCCGCGACGATTTTCTTGCGGATCTGCTCGGCGTAGCTCTTGCTCACCAGCCGGTCGATCGGGTTCTTGATGAATTCCGGGTCGCCGAGGTAGGTGTTGCGGTCCATGTAGGCATGGCGCATCGCTTCGGTCATGGTGTGAATGGCCGCCGCCGAGTTGAAGCCCATGCTTTTCAGGTCGTAGCCTTCCACCACGTTGAGGATTTCGCACAGCGTCACGCCGCCGGAGCTGGGAGGCGGCGCCGACACAAACTTGTAGCCGCGATAGCTGCAGGTAATCGGCGGGGTTTCGGTGACCTTGTAATTGGCGAAGTCGGCGGCGGTCAAGATGCCGCCGCCCTGTTTGGCCGCCGTCTCCACCGCCTGCGGGATCTTGCCTTTATAGAAGGCGTCGGTTCCCCCTTTGGCGATGGCTTCCAGCGTATTGGCCAGATCGGTTTGCACCAGTTTGTCCCCCGGCTGCAGCGGGCTGCCGTCCGGGCGCAGGAAGATTTTGGCCGACTCGGGATCCTGTTTGAAGCGTGCGACGGTGGTGTCGAGAATATCGGTATCGGCGCGGGTCAGCACAAAGCCTTCGCGCGCCAGCCTGATAGCCGGCGCCAGCACCTGTTCGCGGCTCAGCTTGCCGTACTTCTCACGCGCGGTTTCCATCCCCAGCACGGTGCCCGGCACGCCCGCTGCCAGATAGCCGTACAGGCTGGCGTCTTTCTTTACCTTGCCGTCGGCATCCAGATACATGTTGGCGCTGGCCGCCGCCGGCGCGGTTTCACGGAAGTTGATGAAGGTGTCGGTGCCGTCCGCCAGGTGGACGGTCATAAAGCCGCCGCCGCCGATGTTGCCGCAGCAAGGGTTAACCACCGCCTGCGCATAGCCCACCGCCACGGCGGCGTCGATGGCGTTGCCGCCCATCTTCAGGATATCCACGCCGACCTGCGAGGCCAGGTGTTGCGAGGTGACCACCATGCCGTTTTTGGCTTCCACCGCCGGGTTGGATGCCGCATACAGGCTGCCGCTGACCAGCAGCGCCGCCATGGTCAGGGGTTTGCTCCATTTCTGTAAAAACATAGTTATTCCTACCCTGTCAGTTTTTTATTGTGTTGTGTTTGCTTGCCGCTGTTCACTTGCAAAGCGCGAGCCAGCGTTATTGATAGTAGCCGCAGATGGGTGTGCGCGCGGCGAGCAGGGTGGGAAATGTGAGCGGAAACAGGGAAATAAAGCACTGAAGGTGGGCGGTCTGCCCCATAAAGGGGCATAAAAAAACCGGCCGCGTGGGCCGGTTGATTCACTATCAGGCTGAAATTACAGCTTGGCAGCGTTTTCAGACAGGTATTTTGCAACGCCGTCTGGGGAAGCGCCCATACCTGCTTTGCCTTTTTCCCACTGAGCCGGGCACACTTCACCGTGCTCTTCGTGGAATTGCAGCGCATCAACGGTACGGATCATTTCGTCGATGTTACGGCCGATTGGCAGGTCGTTAACAACCTGAGCACGCACGATGCCGTCTTTGTCGATCAGGAAAGAGCCGCGCAGCGCAACGCCGGCTTCCGGGTGTTCGATGCCGTAAGCTTTCTGGATTTCACGCTTGATGTCAGCAACCATTGCGTATTTCACTTCACCGATGCCGCCTTTGTCGACAGGGGTTTTACGCCATGCGTTGTGGACGAACTCTGAGTCGAAGGAAACGCCAACCACTTCAACGCCACGCTTCTGAAACTCTTCATAGCGGTGATCGAAAGCGATCAGCTCGGAAGGGCATACGAAGGTGAAGTCCATTGGCCAGAAGAACAGCACGGCCGGTTTGCCGTTCAGGTGCTTCTTCAGGTTGAAGTTTTCAACGATTTCGCCGCTACCCAGTACGGCAGCTGCAGTGAAGTCAGGGGCTTGACGAGTTACCAGGACCATAATTACTCCTGTAATAGGTGTTAAAGGGTGGATGTAAAAACAAGGGCCAGTATAGGGGCCGCGACGTGGTGAATAAAGGGTAAAAGACCAATCGATGAGATAGCTTTCACCTATCAAAGTCGTTGATATAATTTAGCGAGCTTTAAAAATAACCTTTTCCCACAAAAGGGCAAGCGGCAAAACGTAAATTCTTGCAAGGCGTTGCAATTTCAATGGCTTGGGCTTGACCTCAGAGCGCTTTGTCCTTCGCCTGCCGCATCATTTGCGGGTAAAACTGCCAGAACTGTGTTTCAAGCTGATGATAATGTTGCTCGACGTCGGCGAACGAGCCGGCCAGCGCATCGAGGCGCGGGCGGCGGCTGGCCATGCCCTGCAGCACCCGGGCAATGAACGGCAATTCGGCGTAGCGTTCCAGCCAGCGTTCCGGCCACAGGTAGCCGTTCAGGTTCTGAAAGCGCGGCGGCGTGAGCGGCAGAAAAGGTTCGATCTGGCTGCGGGCTTCCTGGGTAAACTGGTGCAGGTCGCGCGAAGGCTCCAGCTGCTGCCAGTGGCGCGCCAGAAAATGGTCCCACACCACGTCGAGGGTGATCGGTGCCACGCGGCGGTAAGGGGCGCTGAAATAGTCGCGGCTGGCTTTGACCTGCGGCAGGCTGTCGGTCAGCACGTCGACGCGGCGGTGCATCATGATGCCGGCCACCACGTCGGGCTGGTAGTCGGCGGCGGGGTTGCCGCGCACGAAATCGGCCAGCAGGTTGCCCAGCAGCGAGCTGTTCGCCAGCATGGCCAAGTGAAGATGAGCGAGAAAATTCATCCCTCAACTATACCCGAAGTCAGGCAAATCCTCCTTATTTCTTGCCGCTGACCGCCCCCGGCTTTAGACTAGGCCGCCTGTTTTTTACCAACCAGCCCTAAATTGAAGAAGTGAATACCCATGCGCGTCGCTGATTTTTCGTTTGAACTTCCCGAATCCCTGATTGCCCACTATCCCCAGGCCGAACGCAGCGCATGCCGCCTGCTGCAGCTGGACGGGCCGAGCGGGGCGCTGACGCACGGTGTATTCACCGATCTGCTGGATAAGCTGGAAGCCGGCGACCTGCTGGTGTTCAACAATACCCGCGTGATCCCGGCGCGCATGTTCGGCCGCAAGGTCAGCGGCGGCAAGATTGAAGTGCTGGTGGAGCGCGTGCTGGACGACCATCGCGTGCTGGCGCACGTGCGCGCGTCGAAAGCGCCGAGGCCGGGCGCCGAGCTGCTGTTGGGGGATGACGAGAGCATCGCCGCCACCATGGTAGCGCGCCACGAGACGCTGTTCGAGCTGCGCTTCAACGACGAACGCGACGTGTTCACTATCCTCAACGCCGCCGGCCACATGCCGCTGCCGCCTTATATCGCCCGCCCGGATGAAGACGCCGACCGCGAGCTGTATCAGACGGTCTACAGCGAGAAACCCGGCGCGGTCGCCGCGCCGACCGCCGGCCTGCACTTCGACGAACCGCTGCTGGCGGCGCTGCGCGCCAAGGGCGTAGAAATGGCGTTCGTGACGCTGCACGTCGGCGCCGGCACCTTCCAGCCGGTGCGCGTGGAAACCATCGAAGATCATGTGATGCACGCCGAATACGCCGAAGTGCCGCAGGACGTGGTCGATGCGGTGCTGGCCTGCAAGGCGCGCGGCAAACGCGTCGTGGCGGTGGGTACCACCTCGGTGCGTTCGCTGGAAAGTGCCGCGGCGGCCAGCAAAGAGGCGCTGATTGCGCCGTTCTTCGGCGACACCAGCATTTTTATCTATCCGGGCTATCACTATCAGGTGATCGACGCGCTGGTGACCAATTTCCACCTGCCGGAATCGACCCTGATCATGCTGGTGTCGGCCTTCGCCGGCTATAAAAATACCATGAACGCCTATCAGCAGGCGGTGGCCGAGCAGTATCGCTTTTTCAGCTACGGCGATGCGATGTTCATCAGCCGTAACCCGCAGGCGGAAAACGAGTCCGTCGGCGGTTAATTTCCCGGGCTGCGCCCACGGCGCGGCCCCGTTTCAACGACATCAGACTGTTTCTCTGATGCTGGAGGCTTTGTGAAGTACGAACTACAAACTACCGATGGCCGCGCGCGTCGCGGCCGCCTGATCTTCGACCGCGGCGTGGTGGAAACCCCGGCCTTTATGCCGGTCGGTACCTACGGTACGGTCAAGGGCATGACGCCGGAAGAAGTGAAAGAGACCGGCGCACAGATCCTGCTGGGCAACACCTTCCACCTGTGGCTGCGCCCGGGCCAGGAGATCATGAAACTGCACGGCGATCTGCACGACTTCATGCAGTGGCATGGGCCGATCCTTACCGACTCCGGCGGTTTCCAGGTATTCAGCCTGGGGGCGATGCGCAAGATCAAAGAGGAAGGCGTGTACTTCCGCAACCCGATCAACGGCGATAAGGTGTTCCTGAGTCCGGAAAAATCGATGGAAATCCAGTATGACCTGGGTTCCGACATCGTGATGATCTTCGACGAATGTACGCCGTACCCGGCCGACTGGGACTACGCCAAGCGTTCGATGGAAATGTCGCTGCGCTGGGCGGAACGTAGCCGCAAACGTTTCGACGAGCTGGAAAATAAAAATGCGCTGTTCGGTATCATTCAGGGCGGCGTTTACGAAGATTTACGTGATGTTTCAGTCAAAGGGCTGGTGGATATCGGCTTTGACGGGTACGCTGTGGGCGGCTTGGCTGTAGGCGAGCCGAAAGAGGATATGCATCGCATTCTTGAACACGTTTGCCCGCAAATTCCGGAAGATAAGCCACGCTATTTGATGGGCGTCGGCAAGCCGGAAGATTTGGTGGAAGGCGTGCGTCGCGGCATCGACATGTTCGACTGCGTCATGCCGACCCGCAACGCCCGCAACGGCCATCTGTTCGTGACTGACGGTGTGGTAAAAATCCGTAATGCCAAGCACAAGGATGATACTTCTCCGCTGGATAAGGACTGTGATTGCTACACGTGTCGCCATTACAGCCGCGCCTACTTGCACCATCTCGACCGTTGCAACGAAATATTGGGTGCTCGACTGAACACGATTCATAACCTGCGTCACTACCAGCGCCTCATGGCGGGTTTACGCCAGGCTATCGAAGAGGGTAAATTAGAGCAGTTTGTTGCGGATTTCTATGGTCGGATCGGCAAGCCGATTCCGCCTTTAAACGCTTGATCTAATAATTGATAACTTAATGAGGGAATTTCAATGAGCTTTTTCATTTCTGACGCCGTCGCATCCGCAGGGGCTCCGGCTCAGGGAAGCCCGTACTCTCTGATCATTATGCTGGTGGTGTTCGGCCTGATCTTCTACTTCATGATCCTGCGCCCACAGCAGAAGCGTGCGAAAGATCACAAGAAGCTGATGGACTCCATCGGTAAAGGCGACGAAGTGCTGACCACCGGCGGCCTGATCGGTCGCGTGACCAAAGTGGCCGACACCGGCATCATCGCCATCGCGCTGAACGACACCACGGAAGTGATGATCAAGCGTGACTTCGTGGCGGCCGTTCTGCCGAAAGGTACCATGAAGGCCCTGTAATCTTTTTTCCCGAAGGGAATTGCCGTGCTAAACCGTTATCCTTTGTGGAAGTATCTGATGTTGATCGTCGTGATCCTCGTCGGTCTGCTTTATGCGCTTCCCAACATCTACGGTGAGGATCCGGCCGTACAAATCACTGGCGCGCGCGGCGTCGCCGCCAGTGAAACTACGCTGGACCAGGTCCGTACCGTATTAGAAAAAGACAACATCGCGAGCAAGTCGATTGCGCTGGAAAATGGCGCCATCCTGGCTCGCTTTAAAGATCCTGACGTTCAGCTGCGCGCCCGCGAAGCGCTGGTGACCGAGCTGGGTGACAAATTCGTCGTGGCGCTGAACCTGGCGCCGGCCACGCCGACCTGGCTGGCCATGCTGGGCGCAGAGCCGATGAAACTCGGCCTGGACCTGCGCGGCGGCGTGCACTTCCTGATGGAAGTGGACATGGACACCGCGCTGAGCAAGCTGCAGGAACAGACCATGGATACCCTGCGCAGCGAGCTGCGCGAGAAGGGCATTCCTTACGCGTCTATCCGCAAGCTGGACAACAACGGCGTGGAAGTTCGCTTCCGTGACGATGCGGCCCGCGATCAGGCCATCAGCTACATCGGCCCGCGTCAGCGCGATCTGGTGCTGTCCGCCAACGGCGCCAACACCATGAAAGCCAGCCTGACGGACGCCCGTCTGAGCGAAGCGCGCGAATACGCCGTCCAGCAGAACATCACTATCCTGCGTAACCGCGTCAACCAGCTCGGCGTCGCCGAACCGCTGGTGCAGCGCCAGGGCGCCGACCGCATCGTGGTCGAGCTACCGGGCATTCAGGACACCGCGCGTGCCAAAGAAATTCTGGGCGCCACCGCGACCCTGGAATTCCGTCTGGTGAACACCAATGCGGACGCCACTGCGGCGGCCAACGGCCGCGTGCCGGGTGACTCCGAGGTGAAATACACCCGTGACGGCCAGCCGATCGTGCTGTACAAGCGTGTGATCCTGACCGGTGACCACATCACCGACTCCACCTCGAGCACCGACGAATACAACCAGCCGCAGGTTAACATCTCGCTGGACAGCGCCGGCGGCACGTCCATGTCCAACTTCACCAAGGACAACATCGGCAAGCCGATGGCGACCCTGTTCGTGGAGTATAAGGACAGCGGCAAGAAAGACGCCAACGGCCGCGCGGTGCTGGTGAAACAGGAAGAAGTGATCAACGTGGCGAACATTCAGTCGCGTCTGGGCAACAGCTTCCGCATCACCGGTATCGGCAACCCGAACGAAGCGCGTCAGCTTTCGCTGCTGCTGCGTGCGGGCGCGCTGATCGCGCCGATTCAGATCGTCGAAGAGCGCACCATCGGTCCAACCCTGGGTCAGCAGAACATCACCCAAGGTCTGGAAGCCTGTCTGTGGGGCCTGGTGGCGTCCATCGTCTTCATGGTGGTCTGGTACCGTAAGTTCGGCGTGATCGCCACCACGGCGCTGGTTGCCAACCTGGTGCTGATCGTCGGCGTGATGTCCCTGTTGCCGGGGGCGACGCTGACCATGCCGGGCATTGCCGGGATCGTGTTGACGCTGGCGGTGGCGGTTGACGCCAACGTACTGATTAACGAACGTATCAAGGAAGAGCTGAAGAACGGCAGGTCCGTTCAGCAGGCGATCCATGAAGGCTATAAAGGCGCGTTCTCCAGTATCGTCGACGCCAACATCACCACGCTGATCACCGCGGTCATCCTGTACGCAGTCGGCACCGGTTCGATCAAAGGCTTTGCGATCACCACCGCTATCGGTGTGGCGACGTCCATGTTCACCGCGATTGTCGGTACCCGTGCCATCGTCAACCTGCTTTACGGCGGCAAACGCATTAACAAGCTGTCTATCTGAGGAGTGCGTTGTGGCACAGGATTATACTGTTGAGCAACTCAACTACGGCCGTAAAGTCTACGACTTTATGCGCTGGGACTATTTGGCCTTCGGCATCTCGTTGCTGCTGTTGGTCGCGTCGATCGCTACCATGTCGGTGCGCGGGTTTAACTGGGGTCTGGATTTCACCGGCGGTACGGTGATTGAAATCAACCTGGAGAAACCGGCTAACCTCGACCTGATGCGCGACACGCTGGAGAAGGCCGGGTTCCAGGATCCGATCATCCAGAACTTCGGCAGCAGCCGCGACGTGATGGTGCGCATGCCACCGGCGACCGGCACCGCAGGCCAGGAACTGGGCAACAAGGTGATCGGCGTGATCAACGACTCGGTGGATAAAAACGCCACCGTGAAACGCATCGAGTTCGTCGGCCCGAGCGTGGGCAGCGAGCTGGCGCAAACCGGCGGCATGGCGCTGCTGGTGGCGTTGATCTGTATCCTGATCTACGTCGGTTTCCGCTTCGAATGGCGCCTGGCGCTGGGGGCGGTTATCGCGCTGGCGCACGACGTGATCATCACGCTGGGCGTGCTGTCGCTGTTCCACATCGAGATTGACCTGACCATCGTCGCGTCCCTGATGTCGGTTATCGGTTACTCGCTGAACGACAGCATCGTGGTCTCTGACCGTATTCGTGAGAACTTCCGCAAGATCCGCCGCGGTACGCCTTACGAAATCATGAACGTGTCGTTGACCCAGACGCTGAGCCGTACGCTGATGACTTCCGGGACCACCCTGATGGTGGTGCTGATGCTGTACATCTTCGGTGGCGCGATGCTGCAAGGCTTCTCGCTGGCGATGCTGATCGGCGTGTCGATCGGTACCGTTTCCTCCATCTACGTCGCGTCTGCGCTGGCGTTGAAGCTGGGGATGAAACGCGAACACATGCTGCAGCAAAAAGTGGAAAAAGAGGGCGCAGATCAGCCTTCGATTCTGCCTTAATCGCCGCAGTATTCAGCGAAATGAGAAGGAGCGCCATGGCGCTCCTTTTTTTTGCTTCGGGTTTCAGTGCGGCTGTACCACCGCCGGTTGGGCGGTCGAAACCAGACTGTGCAGGCGGATATATCCCAGCTGTTCCGGCATCAGGCCGCTGAAGCGCAGCTCGAAGTCCTGGCCGGGTTTCGGCAGCAGCGAATCGGCGCTGGCGATCGGTTGCGACAGCGCTTCGGCGGTCAGCGGTCGGCCGGTGGCCTCATCCAGTTGACCCCATTCCACCACCGCGTTGAACGGCGGTAGCGTAGCCTGCGAGAGGATGCGCACATGCAGCTGCGCCTGCGTGCCGTTGGCTTCGCTCTTGATGTGGCTCAGCGAAACGCTCAGCTCGCCGAGGCTGCTCTGCAAACGGGCGGCGCTCCGGGCTGCCGGCAGCAGGTAGACGCCGTTGTCGGAGTGCTGATTGAGCAGATTCTGCCGCTCCAGCGCGGTGGTTTGATCGGTCAGCACGCTCACTTTCTGGTTCAGCGCGGCGACCTGATGGCGCAGCTGAGGCACGGCGGCGTTGTGCGCGCAGCCCGTCAGCAACACGGCGGCGGCGAGCAGGGCGATTTTGGGGTAACAGGTTGTCATGACGGCGATTTCCTATGCTGAATCTCCTGCTATCAGCTTAGTCCGCCCGGAGGGGAAAGTCATATTGGTGCCGCTTCCTGGCCGCGTGTCGCAACAAATGGCCGCCGCCCTTTGTTGTGGCTGCACTTCGGGGTAAACTGCATTTATCTATAAAAAACGTTTATCAGGACGTGTTATGCATTGCCCTTTCTGCGCCGCCGTTGATACCAAAGTCATTGATTCCCGCCTGGTGGGGGACGGTTCGCAAGTGCGCCGTCGCCGCCAGTGTCTGGTGTGCAATGAACGTTTCACCACCTTCGAGGTGGCCGAGCTGGTGATGCCGCGAGTGATTAAAAGCGATGAGGTGCGCGAGCCGTTCAACGAAGACAAACTGCGCCGCGGCATGCTGAAAGCGCTGGAAAAGCGCCCGGTTAGCTCGGACGACGTGGAAAACGCCCTTAATCACATCAAATCTCAACTGCGCGCCACCGGCGAACGCGAAGTGCCGACCAAACTGGTGGGCAATCTGGTGATGGACGCGCTGAAAAAGCTGGATAAGGTCGCCTACATTCGCTTCGCGTCGGTGTACCGCAGCTTCGAAGACGTGCGCGAGTTCGGCGAAGAGATTGCCCGCCTGCAAGACTAAAGGATCTTTCATGTATCACGACGAATTTTACATGGCGCGTGCCTTCGAACTGGCGCGGCTGGGGCGTTTTACCACCGCGCCCAATCCGAACGTCGGCTGCGTTATCGTGCGCGACGGCGAAATTGTCGGTGAAGGCTATCATCTGCGCGCCGGCGAGCCGCACGCGGAAGTGCACGCGCTGCGCATGGCGGGCGACAAGGCGCGCGGCGCCACCGCCTATGTCACGCTCGAGCCGTGCAGCCATCACGGCCGCACGCCGCCCTGTGCCGATGCGCTGGTGGCCGCCGGCGTGACGCGGGTGGTCGCGGCGATGCAAGATCCTAACCCGCAGGTGGCGGGGCGCGGGCTGTACAAGCTGCAGCAGGCCGGCGTCGAGGTGCGGCACGGCCTGATGCTGGCCGAGGCCGAAGCGGTCAATCTGGGCTTCCTCAAGCGCATGCGCACCGGCTTCCCTTACGTGCAGCTGAAGCTGGGCGCGTCGTTGGACGGCCGCACGGCGATGGCCTCCGGCGAGAGCCAGTGGATCACCTCACCCGAAGCGCGTCAGGACGTTCAGCGCCTGCGCGCGCAGAGCGCCGCCATCCTCAGCACCAGCGCCACCGTGCTGGCGGACGATCCGTCGCTGACGGTGCGTTGGGATGAATTGGACGCCGAGACGCAGCGCCTCTATCCGCGCGACAATCTACGCCAGCCGCTGCGCATCCTGCTCGACAGCCAAAACCGCATTACCCCGCAGCACCGCGTGGTGCAGCAGCCCGGCGCCACTTGGCTGGCGCGCCTGCAGGCGGATGCACAGACCTGGCCGCAAGACGTTGAGCAGTTTATCTGCCCGGCGCACGGCGGCGGCGTCGATCTGGTGGTGATGATGATGCTGTTGGCCAAGCGCCAGGTGAATTCAATCTGGGTGGAGGCGGGCGCATCGCTGGCCGGCGCGTTGCTGCAGGCCGGCCTGGTGGATGAGCTCATTTTGTACATCGCGCCGAAACTGTTGGGCGATAATGGCCGTGGCCTGTGCCACCTGCCGGGCCTGGAGCGATTGGCCGACGCGCCGGAATTCGTCTTTAGCGACGTGCGTCAGGTCGGCCCCGATCTGCGTTTGCGCCTGCGGGCGAAACACTGAATCTCGCGCCCGCGCGCCGGTTTTACAAAAGCGCCGCGCAGGCGATGAAAGAATATGATAGAATCCGCCCCCCTGCGGGGTATTGAACCCATTTTTAAGGAAAGCCCATGAAAGTTATCGAAGGTGTTGTTGCTACTCCAAATGCCCGTGTGGCGATCGCAATTGCACGTTTTAACAATTTCATCAACGACAGCCTGCTGGAAGGCGCCATCGACGCGCTGAAACGCATTGGTCAGGTTGCTGACGACAACATCACCGTTGTCTGGGTCCCGGGCGCTTACGAGCTGCCGCTGACGGCGAGCGTATTGGCCAAAACCGGCAAATACGACGCGGTTATCGCGCTGGGCACCGTTATCCGTGGGGGCACCGCGCACTTTGAATATGTGGCGGGCGAAGCCAGCTCCGGCATCGGCAACGTTGCAATGAATGCCGAAATCCCGGTTGCTTTTGGCGTGCTGACCACCGAAAGCATCGAGCAGGCGATCGAACGCGCCGGCACCAAAGCGGGTAACAAGGGCGCTGAAGCCGCGCTGACCGCACTTGAAATGATTAATGTTATCAAAGCTATTAAAGCCTGAATTTAGTTAAGGGGAATTCCGTGAAACCTGCTGCTCGTCGCCGCGCTCGTGAGTGCGCTGTTCAAGCGCTTTACTCTTGGCAGTTGTCTAAAAACGACCTTGCCGATGTTGAACACCAGTTCCTGACGGAGCAGGATGTCAAAGATGTTGACGTCGCCTATTTTCGCGAGTTGCTGTCCGGCGCGGCAGTGAATGCAGGTATGCTGGACGAACTGATGGCGCCTTACCTGTCGCGTCAGCTCGAAGAGCTGGGCCAGGTGGAGCGCGCGGTGCTGCGCGTCGCGCTGTTTGAACTGAAAATGCGCGAGGATGTCCCTTACAAGGTGGCAATCAACGAAGCGATCGAACTGGCGAAAACCTTCGGCGCGGAAGACAGCCACAAGTTTGTGAACGGGGTGCTGGATAAAGTGGCGCCAACCCTTCGCAAGAAAAAGTAAAACTTTAAGGCCGGCATTCCCGGCCTTAATTTCTTCTCGTGGAATATCGATATGGCATGCGGCGAATTTGACCTCATTGCCCGCTATTTTGACCGGTTTAAGCGCGTGCGCCGGGATGTACAGTTGGGCATTGGAGATGACTGCGCACTGCTGGCAGTGCCGGAAAAACAGCTGGTGGCTGTCAGTACCGATACGTTGGTCGCGGGCATTCACTTCCTGCCGGACATCGATCCGGCCGATCTCGGTTATAAGGCGCTGGCGGTCAATCTGAGCGATCTGGCGGCGATGGGCGCCGATCCGGCCTGGCTCTCGCTGGCACTGACCCTGCCGGAGGTGGACGAGCCCTGGCTGAAGGCCTTCAGCGATAGCCTGTTCGATCAGCTCAACTATTACGGCATGCAGCTGATCGGCGGCGATACCACGCGCGGCCCGCTGAGCATGACGTTGACCATTCAGGGGCTGATCCCGGCCGGCCGGGCGCTGACCCGCAGCGGTGCGCGCATCGGCGACTGGATCTATGTGACCGGCACGCTGGGCGACAGCGCCGCCGGTCTGGCGATCCTGCAGGATCGCCTGGCGGTGACGGATGCGGCGGCGCGTGATTATCTGGTCGCCCGCCATCTGCGGCCGCAGCCGCGGGTGCTGCAGGGGCAGGCGCTGCGAGATCTGGCCAGCTCGGCGATCGACATCTCTGACGGCCTGATTTCCGATCTGAAGCATATCCTGAAGGCCAGCGACTGTGGCGCGCGCATCGTGCTGGACGAGCTGCCGATGTCGCAGGCGCTGAGCAGCCACGCCGATGCCGAGCAGGCGCTGCGTTGGGCGCTGGCGGGCGGCGAAGATTATGAGCTGTGCTTCACCGTGCCGGAGATCAACCGCGGCGCGCTGGAAGTGGCGCTGAGCCACCTCGGGGCCGACTACACCTGCATCGGCCAAATTGGCCCGCTGTCTGAAGGCATCCGCTATTATCGCAACGACGAAGCGGTAGAGCTGGATTGGATTGGGTTCGATCATTTCAACGCGGAGCCGGGCACCCATGGATGAAGCCAAACGTCGGCTGCGGATGAGCAATCCGTGGCACCTGCTGGCCACCGGGTTTGGCAGCGGTTTGTCGCCGGTGATGCCGGGCACCATGGGATCGCTGGCGGCGATCCCGTTCTGGCTGCTGCTGATCCAGCTACCGTGGCAGCTTTACTCGCTGGCGGTGATGTTCAGCATCTGCATCGGCGTCTATATTTGCCACCGCACGGCAAAAGACATGAAGGTGCACGATCACGGCAGCATCGTCTGGGACGAGTTCGTCGGCATGTGGATCACGCTGATGGCGCTGCCGGTCAACGACTGGCGCTGGGTTGCCGCCGGTTTCGTCATCTTCCGCATTCTGGATATGTGGAAACCGTGGCCGATCCGCTGGTTCGACCGCAACGTGCATGGCGGCATGGGCATCATGGTCGACGATATCATCGCCGGGGTGCTGTCTGCCGGCATCATCTACCTGATTGGGCATCACTGGCCGATCGGGCTGTTCTGACAGACGGGCGCGCTGTTTCGCGCCCGTTTCTCTTATTCAAATCCCGTCACCCGATGCGGCACGTAAGCCGTCTCCAGCTCCGCCACCTCTTGCGGCGACAAACTCAAATCGACCGCGGCGATGGCGTCGTCCAGCTGTTCGCTGCGCGAAGCACCGACGATCGGCGCGCTGACCGCCGGCTTGTTCAGCAGCCAAGCCAGCGCGATCTGCGCGCGTGAAACGCCGCGTTCCTCGGCGAGGCTGGCGACGCGTTCGGCGATAATAGCGTCGATGCCTTCAGTTTCTTCGTACAGGCTCTTGCCGAACTGGTCGGAAACCAGCCGCGCGGTGGTTTCGCCCCAGGGGCGGGTCAGGCGGCCGCGCGCCAACGGGCTCCACGGCAGCACGGCGATACCTTCGGCGGCGCACAGCGGATGCATTTCGCGCTCTTCTTCGCGCTGAATCAGGTTGTATTGATCCTGCATGCTGACGAAGCGCGTCCAGCCGTGCAGATCGGCGGTATACAGCGCCTTGGCGAACTGCCAGGCGTACATCGAGGAGGCGCCGATGTAACGCGCCTTACCGGCTTTCACCACGTCGTGCAGCGCTTCCAGCGTCTCTTCCAGCGGCGTTTCGTAATCCCAGCGGTGGATCTGCAGCAAATCGACATAGTCGGTGCCCAGGCGCCGCAGGCTGTCGTCGATGGACTGCATGATGTTGGCGCGCGATAAACCGCGCTTCAGGTTACTCAGCGGGAAATACACCTTGGTGGCGACCACCACGTCTTCGCGGCGCGCATAGTCGTGCAGCGCCCGGCCGAGGATTTCCTCGCTGCTGCCGTCGGAATAGCTGTTGGCGGTGTCGAAAAAGTTGATGCCGGCTTCCAGCGCCTGTTTCAGCAGCGGGCGGCTGCTCTCTTCCGGCAGCGTCCAGGCGTGATTGCCGCGGTTCGGTTCGCCGTAGGTCATGCAACCCAGGCAGATGCGCGAGACGTTCAGATCGGTGTTGCCCAGTTTCAGGTACTTCATGCTTGCCTCCCATTCACAACTCAGACAGTAACTGTAGCGCGGATCTCGAGGAGAGGGGGCGGAAACAAAAACGCCCCCGAAGGCGGAGGCGTTTTGTCAGGCACGAGTGGCGATTACTGCGCCAGCCAGGTTTCGATTTGGCGCTGAATGCCGGCGGCATCCAACCCCAGATCGGCACGCAGTTCTTCCTGGGTGCCCTGCGAGACGAAGCTGTCCGGCAGGCCGAGGTTCAGCACCGGCACCGGACGGCGTTTGGCCATCAGCAGTTCGTTGACGCCGCTGCCGGCGCCGCCCATGATCGCGTTCTCTTCCAGCGTGACCAGCGTTTCATGGCTGGTGGCCAGTTCGAGCACCAGCTGCTCGTCCAGCGGTTTGACGAAGCGCATGTCGACCAGCGTGGCGTTGAGCGCTTCCGCCGCTTGCGCGGCCTCCGGCAGCAGGGTGCCGAAGTTGAGAATGGCGATCTTTTCCCCCTGGCGGCGCACCACCCCTTTGCCGATCGGCAGCAGGCTGAGCGGCTCCAGCGCCGCGCCGGTGCCGGTGCCGCGCGGATAGCGCACGGCGCTCGGGCCGGCATTGTAGTGATAGCCGGTGTACAGCATCTGGCGGCATTCGTTCTCGTCGCTCGGCGTCATGATCACCATGGTCGGGATGCAGCGCATGAACGACAGATCGAACGCCCCCTGGTGGGTCTGGCCGTCGGCGCCGACAATGCCGCCGCGATCGATGGCGAACATCACCGGCAGGTTCTGGATCGCCACGTCATGGATCAGCTGATCGTAGGCGCGCTGCAGGAAGGTGGAATAGATCGCCACCACCGGCTTGTAGCCGCCGATCGCCAGCCCGGCGGCGAAGGTGACCGCGTGCTGCTCGGCGATCGCCACGTCGAAATATTGCTGCGGGTAGTCGCGGGAGAACTGCACCATGCCGGAGCCTTCGCGCATTGCCGGCGTGATTGCCATCAGCGAGCTGTCTTTGGCGGCGGTTTCACACAGCCAGTCGCCGAAGATTTTCGAATAGGTCGGCAGGCCGCCGGCGCTTTTCGGCAGCGTACCGCTGGCAGGATCGAACTTCGGCACCGCGTGGAAGCTGATCGGATCCTTCTCCGCCGGCGCGTAACCGCGGCCTTTTTTGGTCATGATGTGCAACAGCTGCGGGCCTTTCAGATCGCGCATGTTTTTCAACGTGGCGACCAGCCCCTGTACGTCGTGCCCGTCTACCGGGCCGATATAGTTGAAGCCCAACTCTTCGAACAGCGTGCCCGGCACCACCATGCCTTTCAGGTGCTCTTCGGTGCGTTTCACCAGCTCCTTGATCGGCGGCACGCCGGCCAGCACTTTCTTGCCGCCTTCGCGCAGGGTGGAGTAAAGCTTGCCGGACAGCAGCTGCGCCAGATGGTTGTTCAGCGCGCCGACGTTTTCCGAGATCGACATCTCGTTGTCGTTCAGCACCACCAGCATGTCCGGATTGATATCGCCGGCGTGGTTCATCGCTTCGAACGCCATGCCGGCGGTGATGGCGCCGTCGCCGATCACGCACACCGTGCGGCGGCCCTTGCCTTCACGCTCCGCCGCCACCGCCATGCCGAGGCCGGCGCTGATCGAGGTCGACGAATGGCCGACCGACAGCACGTCGTATTCGCTTTCGGCGCGCCACGGGAAGGGGTGCAGGCCGTTCTTTTGACGGATAGTGGCAATCCGGTCGCGGCGGCCGGTCAGAATTTTGTGCGGGTAGGCCTGATGGCCGACGTCCCACACCAGATGATCGAACGGCGTGTTGTAGACGAAATGCAACGCCACCGTCAGTTCGACGGTACCCAGCCCGGAGGCAAAGTGGCCGCTGGAGCGACTGACGCTGTTCAGCAGATATTGCCGCAGCTCATCGCACAGCTTCGGCAAGCTCTCTTTGGGCAGTGAGCGGAGTTCCTCGGGGTTTTCCGCTAGCGCCAGGGTTGGGTATTTGGCTATATCAAGACTCATTCGATACTCATATCAGAGGAGTTAACGTCACACGTTAATTGTCGCGTTCAATAATGAAGCTGGCTAACGCTCGCAATGGCGCTGTGTTATAAGATTGCGCTGCCAAAGTGTCTAATGCAGCTAATGCTTCCTGATAGAGATCCCACGCTTTTGCTTTCGCGCTGTCAAGCCCGAGCAACGCCGGGTAGGTACTCTTTCCGTGTTGTTGGTCCGCTCCCTGGCGCTTGCCGATCTTTTCAGTCTCGCCGACAACGTCCAAAATGTCATCCTGCACCTGGAACGCCAGGCCGACCGCAGCGGCGTAACGATCCAGCTGCGGCAGCGCTGCTCGCCCGGCTTCGCCGGCGCTCAGCGCGCCCAGACGCACCGCGGCGCGGATCAGCGCGCCGGTTTTGTGGCGGTGGATCTGTTCCAGCGCCTGCAGATCGACGCGCTTGCCTTCGGCTTCCAGATCCAGCGATTGGCCGCCGCACATGCCGGCTACGCCGCTGGCTGCTGCCAGTTCGGAGACCATCGCCAGCCGATCGCGCAGCGCCACGTCAGGCATTTCGGCATCGGCCAGGATCGAAAACGCCAGCGTTTGCAGCGCATCGCCGGCCAGGATCGCGTTGGCTTCGCCGAATTTAATGTGACAGGTCGGCTGGCCACGGCGCAGATCGTCGTCGTCCATCGCCGGCAGATCGTCATGGATCAGCGAGTAGGCGTGGATGCATTCCACCGCCGCCGCCGGCGCGTCCAGGTTGCTCAGCGATACGCCGAACATCTGGCCGGTGGTGTACACCAGGAACGGACGCAGACGCTTGCCGCCCAGCAAGGCGCCGTGACGCATCGCCGCCACCATGTTGCCGTCGTTGAACGGCAGCGGGGCGATGAAGTCCAGCAGCGCGCGATCGGCGCGCTGGCGGAAAATCTGCAGTTGATCGGCAAAAGCGGCCGATGGGGCGATCTCAGACATGTCGGTTACTCGGCATCCGGTGTGAAAGGCGCCAGCGCCGCATCGTCGGCGCTGTCGTTAAGAAGTATCTGCACACGCTGTTCCGCCTGTTGCAGTTTCTGCTGGCCTTGGCGCGCCAGCTGCACGCCGCGTTCGAATTCGTTCAGCGCGTCTTCCAGCGGCAGTTCGCCTGACTCCAGACGCGTCACGATGCTTTCCAGCTCGCCGAGGGCGCTTTCAAAGCTGGCAGTTTGCTCTGTACTGGCTGATTGTGCTGGTTTTTTCGGCATAATTTTCTTTTTACGTCATCATGTGAACCGTGGCGCCAGAGCCTATCCTAGCGGATCTTGATTAGCAAATCATGGCGCTCATGTGTGGTTTTGTGCGCAGAGCACGGCGATATGGTGATATACTCCGCGCCGTAATTCTTATCTGACAACAAAGACCGCCATGAAGTTTATCATTAAATTGTTCCCGGAAATCACCATCAAGAGCCAATCTGTGCGCTTGCGCTTTATCAAGATTCTCTCGACCAATATTCGCAACGTCCTGAAGCAGTATGATGAAACGCTGGCGGTCGTCCGTCACTGGGATCATATCGAAGTTCGCGCCAAAGATGAAAACCAGCGGCCGATCATCGCCGACGCGCTGACGCGCATTCCCGGCATCCACCATATTCTGGAAGTGGAAGATCGCGCTTATACCGATATCCACCACATCTTCGAGCAGACGCTGGAAGCCTACCGCGCCCAGCTGGAAGGCAAAACCTTCTGCGTGCGCGTCAAGCGTCGCGGCAAGCAGGCGTTCAATTCGCAGGACGTGGAGCGTTACGTCGGCGGCGGCCTGAACCAGCATATCGAGAGCGCGCGCGTTAACCTGACCCGCCCGCAGGTCACGGTAAACCTGGAGATTGAAGACGACAAGCTGATGCTGGTCAAACGCCGTCTTGAAGGCATCGGCGGTTATCCGGTCGGCACCCAGGAAGACGTGATGTCGCTGATTTCCGGCGGTTTCGACTCGGGCGTGTCCAGCTATATGCTGATGCGTCGCGGTTGCCGCGTGCACTTCTGCTTCTTCAACCTGGGCGGCGCCGCGCACGAGATTGGCGTGAAGCAGGTGGCGCACTATCTGTGGAACCGTTTCGCCAGTTCGCACAAGGTGCGCTTCGTCGCCATCGACTTCGAGCCGGTGGTGGGGGAGATCCTGGAGAAAGTCGACGACGGCCAGATGGGCGTGGTGCTCAAGCGCATGATGGTGCGCGCCGCTTCGCAAGTGGCCGAACGCTACGGCGTGCAGGCGCTGGTGACCGGTGAAGCGCTGGGGCAGGTGTCCAGCCAGACGCTGACCAACCTGCGCCTGATCGATAACGCGTCCGACACCCTGATCCTGCGTCCGCTGATTTCGCACGATAAAGAGCACATCATCAAGCTGGCGCGTGAAATCGGCACCGAAGACTTCGCCAAAACCATGCCGGAATATTGCGGCGTGATTTCGAAGAGCCCGACGGTGAAAGCCGTCAAGGCCAAGATCGAAGAGGAAGAGAGCCACTTCGATTTCAGCATTCTCGATCGGGTGGTGAGAGAGGCCAAGAACGTCGATATCCGCTCTATCGCCGAGCAGGCGCAGGAGCAGGTGACCGAAGTGGAAACCGTCGCGGCCTTCGGCGCCGACGAGGTGATCCTGGATATCCGTTCCAACGACGAGCAGGAAGAGAAGCCGCTGCAGCTGGAACAGGTTGAAGTGAAAGCGTTGCCGTTCTACAAGCTGAGCACCCAGTTCGGCGATCTGGATCAGAGCAAAACCTATCTGCTGTACTGCGAGCGCGGCGTAATGAGCCGCCTGCAGGCGCTGTACCTGCTGGAGCAGGGCTTCAGCAACGTGAAGGTTTATCGCCCATAATTTCTCCGCCGGCGTCGCCAGACGCCGGCCTTTTTCGTACAATTCTTTATTCCCCGATTTAATAACCCTGTTCATTGCATTGTTTTATTAATGATAAAGCCAACTTGAGTTTTGTTTCTATTTAAATATCCTTAATCAATATATTAAATATCTATTGATTTTTTTATTTATTTTTATGGTTATTATTGCTGTCGAAATGCTGACAGACCTGTCGGTTTTTATCTGCCAACTCCCTATTGAAATTATGTTTCGGCATTTGATTGCGCATGTTTTTCTCTTACTGTGCAAATTTTATTTTTGCTGAGCATTGGCCATTAATATTTTATGGTTATCAGGGTAACGCACATTGCATAAGGATATATCCCTATGGCCATTAATGTTTTCGACATTAGTCTGAACATCAGTTAATGGTTGACTGGGATTAAGGAGAGCGATTAATGAAAATGAATAAGACGACATTGCTGTTGTCGGCAGCGGCGTTTCTGGTGCCCAGCGCGCCGCTGTTGGCGCAAATAGTACCTCAGACGGGTGGGGCATCAGTTGAGCATATCAATCAGGTGCCGGTGGTGAACATCAATCGTGCAGGTGCGGACGGTGTCTCTCATAACGTTTACACGCAGTTTGACATTGGCGTTCAGGGCGCTATTTTAAATAACAGCCTTTCGGGCGCTAATACGTCATTGGCCGGTGCTGTTGTGGGAAACGCTCAGTTAGAGGGGCGTGCAGCTAAGGTAATTCTGAATGAAGTGAACTCGGCGAATAAAAGTATTTTGAAGGGGATGGTAGAAGTCGCCGGGCAACGCGCCGATGTCGTTATTGCCAATAAATCCGGCATTACCTGTAACGGCTGTGGTTTTATCAACGCCCGTAATGGCGTATTAACTACCGCCGATTTGCAGTTCAAGGACGGCGCTTTTAACAGCTACCGGGTTAATCAAGGAAATATTCGCGTTGAGGGGGACGGGCTGAAGAAAGGCGATGTCGATTATACGGCGATCATTGCGCGTACGGCTGAAATCAGCGCTGCGGTTCATGCGGACGCGCTGTTAGTCTCGGCGGGGAAAAAAACGGTTTCAGCGGATTTATCCCGCCTCAATAGCGTTGAGGCTTCTAAAGATAAGCCTGAAGTGTTGATCGATGTCGCCGAGTTGGGCGGCATGTACGCCAACAAGATTAAGCTGGTTGCCAATGAAAACGGCGTCGGGGTCAATAGCGGCAATGCCAATGGGGCGGGCTCCAACGCCGGCTCCTCGTTGAACAATGTCAGTATCGTCAGTATCCAAACCGACTCGGGAAGTTATGAACGTGTGCAAATAGGCAACGGCGCTCAAAACGTATCCCGTGCTTCCGTTGGTATCGCCAACCGCGGGCAGATTCAGGCGAAAAATGGCGGCGCCGACATCAGTACCGACTCGCTGGTCAATCAAGGGAACATCGCTTCACAGGGGCAATTGAACATCAGCGCCACCCGGCGGCAAAATGAAAAGAGTGTGAGCGCGCGTTCGGCATCCATCACGGCCACACAGTTGGACAATACCGGCCGCATTGAAGGCGGGGCAATGCAGGTCAATGCGACCCTGCTGAACAATCGCGGCAGCGTCAAAACGCAAAACGGCGCGCTGACACTGCAAGCGACCCGCGTCGACAATACCGGCGGCATCCAATCCGCTCAGGCTTTGCAACTCAACGCCACCAGCTTGTTTAACGCTGACAATGGCGTGATCGAAGCCCAAAACGGCGCGGCGATCCAGGGGACGTCCATTACCAACCGCGGACATATCGTTTCCCGCACCTCCTCCGTCAGCTTGTCGGATACCAGCTTCAGCAACTACGGCAGGATTGAAGCGTTTGGCAATATCAGCCATCGCGGCGTCTCTTTCAACAACTCCGGCACGATGCGCTCCACGTCCGGCCTGGTCACCAACAACGGTCGGGACATCAACAAACCCGTGAATAACTGGGGTTGGGGATACGGCGGTTTCGGCTGGCCTTACGGTTGGTCTTATTGGATGTGATAGGCGTTTCCCCCACCCTTGGGTGGGGGAATGAGTGAGAGAGCATGAAAAGGGAATTTTTTATTCTTTGTCTAGCCGTGTTGTTCAACGGTTTCAGCCGTGCGGATTCTGTACCGGCTCCGGTGAAACAACTCGTCAGCCAGGAAAATCTCATCGGCGATATGCAGCGCAAACTGTTACCGTCTACCCCCTCTCTCTTGTCACCGCTGCCGGAACAAAACGCGCCAACGGATATTTTTGTCAACGAGTCCCCCTGTTGGGTGATCGGCTCTGTCGAAATGGCGATGGCGCCAGCAAGCCTTACTTCTTTCGAACGGTTGGCGCACGCTGCCCGCGGGCGCTGTATGGGGGAGCAAGGGTTGGCGAAGTTGCACAAGAAGCTGCAAAATGAGCTGATTGCACAAGGCTATATCACTTCGCGGGTGCAGTTTGACGTGCAAGCGGTACCGGCAGGAATACTGAAGGTGCGCGTGCATTATGGCCGTATCGGTCAGTTGAGAATGCAGGCGGGCAGCAGCACCTATTTTCGCCCCGATACGCTTTTTCCCATTGCTGCCGGTGATGTGCTGAATTTGCGCCGTATCGAGCAAGGGCTGGAGAACATGGGGGGGATACCGGGCGTTATCAGCGATATTCGCATTGTTCCCGCCGAGCGACCTGGCGAAAGCGATATCGAGATTTTTCGGCGACAAGATAAATATTGGCGTTTTACCGCCTGGGCGGATGACGCCGGCGTCAGCTCCGCGGGGCGTTATCAGGCAGGCGGCGCGTTATATCTCGATAATCTGACTTCACTGGGCGATATTTTCTATCTGTCGATGGCGCGCAGCATTCTGGCGCCGCCGGGCAAAGGCAATGAAAGCCGCGCCCTGTACTATAGCTTGCCTTGGGGGTACTGGCGCTTCAGCGCGTTGGGCGGCGACAGCCGCTATCACCAGACTTTCGCCGGTAACTTCACCGATTATCGCTATAACGGTCGTGCACAGTATTGGGGCCTGCAGGCTGGCTATACGTTAACTCGTGGGATGAATAAGAAAACGGCGTTGAACGCCCAGTTGTTGCAACGTCATTACCGCTATTACCTCAATGACACGGAGATTGCCTTGCAGAGCGCGCGGTTAACCAGCCTGAAGCTGGGTGTCAGCCACCTGTATTATGGCGCTCATTCGCAGATCGCGTTGACTGCCGACGCCCTTGCCGGTGTCGGGAAGGGGAGTTCACATGCCGAACAACAGCTGCGAGCGGGCGGCAGTCTGCTGAAACCCTTCAATGCATTTGGCCATCGCCTGCGTTATCTCGGGGAGTTATCGGGGCAATGGGCGAGCGCCGCACAGCCGATCCAGGATAAGTCGTTTATCGGCGATCGTTCTACGGTGCGTGGGTTTAGCGGCGACAGCAAATTGATCGGCAGCAGCGGAGGGTATCTGCGCAATACGCTGACGTTGGAACGTGACATGCTGCAACCTTATATTGGGTTCGACTATGGGCAGTTGGCCAAACAGCAGGGGGACGGCGGCCGGCTGGCGGGGAGCGTCATTGGCCTGCAGGTGAATCAGGGGCGTTTTGCTGCGGACGTTTTCGCCGGCACGCCGATGGTCAAACCCGGATCGCTGGCGAATGAGCGCCTGGTTTTGGGCTTCTCCAGCCAGCTCAGTTTTTGACGCGTTGCGGGGCGCGGATCAGCGCCCCGCATTTCAACACGTTAACTCAGTTTTCTTCACTGTCGCGATAGTCGTACATCCCCGGGATCAGCACCAGCTGTGCGGCGATCTCCGCCGCCTTGGTCTTGCCGAGCAGCAGGTCTATCAGCTTCAGCGCGAACTCCATCGCGGTGCCCGGCCCCTGGCTGGTGAGCAGGTTGACGCGGGCGTCGTACACCACGCGGCGCTCCATCCATTTATCCGCCGGGATCTGGTCTTTCAGGCCAGGGAAGCCGGTCATGTTGCCGACCGGGAACAGATCGTGGTGCTGCAGCACCAGCGCCGGTGCCGCGCAGATGGCGGCGACGATGTTGCCCTGCAGATGCATCTGCCGCACCTTTTCCACCAGCAGCGGGCTGTCGCGGAAGCATTCTGCGCCTTTCAGGCCGCCGGGCAGCACGATGGCGTCGAACGGCTCATCGACGATCGCCACCAGCGGCGCGTCGGCCAGCAACTTGACGCCGCGCGAACAGACGATAGTCAGCTCGCCGTCGCCGGCAACGCTGGCGGTAGTGACTTTTACGCCCGCCCGCACCAGCAGATCGATGGTGGTGACGGCTTCGGTTTCTTCGCTACCAGGTGCCAGGCAGACCAGCGCCGATACGCTCATATTCATTTTCCTTTCGTTTAATCAGTTCAAACAGCCGCGCATTCTCCGGCAGCGTGAGGCCGTGGCTGCGCGCGCGGCGCAGCAGGTAACCGGTGATGTAGTCGATCTCGGTGTGCCGCTGGTTGCGGATGTCCTGCAGCATCGACGAAACGTTGTCGGCGGTGCTGTGGATCACGTCCATCACATATTGCATCAGGCCTTCGCAGGAGGTGTGGTAGCCCTCCATCGCCATCACGCTGGCGACTTCACGGCACAGCGTTTCGATCTGCTCGGGGTAGCGCTGCAGATCGCCGTTACGGCAGCCGTACAGCGCCGTCAACGGGTTGATCACGCAGTTGACCGCCAGCTTGCGCCAGTTGGCCGAGGCGATGTTGTTGTGCCAGGCAACGTCGGGCAGCGCCTGATGCAGCACTTCCGCCAGGTGGCTGAGGTGCTGGGCGGCCGGCGAGGTCGGGCCGATGTGGGTGATGCCGGTGGCGACGTGGATAATGGTGCTGCCTTCGTGGCGCGCGGCGTGGGTGGTGGTGCCCTGCAGGAGCGGCTGGCCGTTCGGCGGCAGCTCCTCCTGGGTACCCATGCCGTTGTGCAGCAGCAAAATGGCGCACTGTGGGGTCAGCTTCGGCAGCAGCGCGCTGACCGCGCTGGACACCTGCCAGGCTTTCAGCGTCACCAGCAGCAGCTCGCTTTGCGCGAGGTGCTCCGGATCGTTGGTGGGCAAGTTGCGATTAAACGAGACGCCTTCCGGCTCTATCACGTTCACCGCGCAAAAAGGCTGCGGCACTCTTAGCCATCCCTGTACATCGTGGCCCTGCTGATACAGCCGGGAGAGCCACAGTTGTCCGAGCGCGCCGCAACCAAGAATGGTTATTTTCATTCAGTCTCCTTGGAAACACGGGAATACCGCTCAATTACCGTGAATTAACTATAGGCTTTATGGCAGCCCGAAGCGCTATCCCTGCGTGCGTTCGGCAGATTTTGTCTGAGGCGGCAAAGCGGTTATCATGCTCGGCATCAAAATCGCCTAAGCTATTAGGCACTCATTCAGGAGGAAGAAGTATGCCATCTTTCGACATCGTTTCCGAAATTGATATGCAGGAAGTACGTAACGCCGTTGAGAACGCCACCCGCGATCTCGGCACCCGCTGGGATTTTCGCAACGTGCCGGCCAGCTTTGAGCTAAACGAGAAAGACCAAAGCATCAAGGTTGCCACCGAGTCTGATTTCCAGGTACAGCAGCTGCTCGACATTCTGCGCGAAAAGCTGAGCAAGCGCAGCATCGACGGCGCCGCGCTGGAGATCCCGGAGGAGTTTACCCACAGCGGTAAAACCTACAGCGTGGAAGCCAAACTGAAGCAGGGGATTGAAACCTCTGTGGCGAAGAAAATCGTCAAGCTGATCAAAGACAGCAAGCTGAAGGTGCAGGCGCAGATCCAGGGCGAAGAGGTGCGGGTGACCGGCAAGTCACGCGACGATTTGCAGAGCGTGATGGCGCTGGTGCGCGGCGGCGATCTGGGGCAGCCGTTCCAGTTCAAGAACTTCCGCGATTAATCTCTACGGGGCCGGCATTGCCGGCCCTGATTCTTTACAGCGAATTGACCAGCGCTTCCAGCTGACCGCGATTGGTCTGCTTGGTATCCACCTTGACGTAGGCGCTGCGCTCTTCCGGTACCACGATCGCCTCGGCCACGCCGGGCTGCGCCTTCAGGCGGCTTTCCAGCGCCGAATCCTTCACCGCCAGTTCCGACAGCGTAATGCGCAGGCTGCTGACATACGGCGGCTCTTTCATGGTGCTGCTGACCAGGAACCAAACCGCGGCCAACACGGCGCCGGCGATAAACACCAGGCCCGCCCCCTGCAAACCGTACAGCCAGCCGCCGAGGCTGCCGCCGATCGCCACGCCGATAAACTGGCTGGTGGAGTAGACCCCCATCGCGGTGCCCTTGTAGCCGGCCGGCGATTCTTTGCTGATCAGCGAAGGCAGAATGGCTTCCATCACGTTGAAGGCCATAAAGAACAGCTGCACGCCGGCGATGATGCCCCACAGGTGCGCGCCGGAGAGCCACAGCAGCACTTCGGCGCAGAACAGCACCGCCACGCAGCCCATAAAGACCTGCTTCATGCGGCGATATTTTTCGGCATAGATGATGAAAGGCACCACGGCGGCAAACGATACCAGCATGGTGACCAGGTAGACGATCCAATGCTCGCTGGCCGCCAGCCCGGCTTTTTCCATCGCCAGCGGCAGCGCCACGAAGCTCGACATCAGCAGGATATGCAGGCACATGATGCCGAAGTTGAGCTTCAGCAGGCGCGAGTTGTTCAGCACTTTGCGGAAGCTGCCGCGCACGATGCTGGATTCACGGTTCAGCAGGTGAGTGTCGGCGGAAGGCACTACCGCCAGGGTGATGACAATGCCGGCCAGCGCCAGTACGGCGATCATCCAGAACAGCGCATGCAGGCCGAAGGCATGGGTAATGATGGGGCCCAATACCATGGCGATGGCAAAGGTGATGCCGAAGCTGACGCCGATAAACGCCATCGCCTTGGTGCGGTTCTGCTCGCGGGTCAGATCGGAGAGCAGCGCCATCACAGCGGCGGCGATCGCGCCGGAGCCTTGCAGCGCGCGGCCGAGGATCACGCCCCAGATCGAATCGGTCGCGGCGGCGATCACGCTGCCGAGGGCAAAGATCAGCAGGCCGCCGACGATCAGCGGCTTGCGGCCGATGCGATCGGACACCAGGCCGAACGGGATTTGAAACACCGCCTGCGCCAGGCCGTAGATGCCGATGGCGATGCCGATCAGCGCTTCGCTGGCGCCGTTGAGCGCCATGCCGTAGGTGGTCAGCACCGGCAGTACCATAAACATGCCGAGCATGCGCAGGGAGAAGACGGTGCCCAATCCCCAGGTGGCGCGGCGCTCCTGCGGGGTCATTGAATTATCGTTCACATCAAACCTCGGTAAAAACCATGCCATCAGACGTTGAAACAGCGCCTGATGGCATGACTTCTGTAAAGCTGCGTCATTTTAGTGTGCAGGGCAGGGGGGGTAAATCGAATGTTGTTTAACAGATATTACAGTTCGGCCGCTTTTCGGCGTGACAAATAAAATGGGCCGCAAAAGCGGCCCATTGACAGATGATTTGGCTTACCAAACGTAGGTCACCAGCGCTTCAGGCGCCGCAGTTGCGCTGAAGTCGATCGACATCATCACACTCAGCGAGGTGATGGCGACGATGGAGAACACGAACAGTTTACGCGCCCAGACGCTGTCGTTTTCGGTCTTGTAACCGCGCAGCGCCATGCCGAGCCACCATACGCTCACCGCCGCAGCGACGATCAGGTATTTGTAGCCGGCATAACCTACCAGGGTCAGCATCAGCGTGGCGATCATAAATGCCAGGATGTAGACCGTGATGTGGTTCTTGGCGACGGAAATGCCTTTCACCACCGGCAGGACCGGAATGTTGGCCGCTTGGTAATCTTTAAAGCGGAAGATAGCGATCGCATAAGAATGCGGCATCTGCCACAGGCTAAAGATAGCCAGCAGGATCAACGCGCCGGCGTCGAACTCGTTGGTCACCGCGCAGTAACCGATAACCGGCGGCGCGGCGCCCGACAGGCTGCCGATCAGCGTGCCATAGACCGAGTGGCGTTTCATGTACAGGCTGTAAACGCCGACATAAACCACGAAGCCCATCACCGCCAGCCACATGGCCAGCGGGTTGGCCGCGATATACAGCAACGCAAAGCCCGCAATACCCAAAGCGGTCGCATAAACCAGGGTGACACTCGGCGCGATCAGGCCTTTTACCAGCACCCGATTCTTCGTTCTCTCCATTTTCTTGTCAATGTCGCGGTCGATGTAGTTGTTAAACACACAGCCCGACGCGACCACCAACGAGACACCCACCAGGGTGGCGAGAAACAGGGGATAGTTGATGCTCCCTTTGGAAGCGAGCAGGAATCCCCCAACGACAGAAATTAAATTGCCGAAAATAATTCCTGGTTTAGTGACTTGCAGGTATTGCTTAATCATCACGTGCAGCTCAGCTCTTAATCGACCATCATATTGATGTTGAGGTTGTACATAATCCAGAGTGAACCTACAACAACGATACCGATGATCATAGCGGTGAACAGCAATGCCACCAGGTTCCAGCGCTCTTCCGATGAGGTGTTCATGTGCAGGAAGTAAACCAGGTGAACAATCACCTGGATAACCGCCATACCGACAACAACCGCCAGGATGGTGGAATGAGAGGCGGTGCCGTTCATTACCATCGCAAATGGAATTACCGTCAGGATGATCGACAGGATAAAGCCGACCAGGTATGACTTCACGCTGCCGTGGCTTGCGCCGCCGTGAGAGGTTTCATGGGATGAATGGCTCATTACATAACCCCCAGCAGGTAGACAACGGTAAATACGCAGATCCAGACCACGTCCAGGAAGTGCCAGAACAGGCTCAGGCACATCAGGCGGGTTTTGTTGGTCGCGGTCAGGCCGAACTTGCTCACCTGAATCATCAGTACGATGATCCAAATCAGGCCGGAAGTTACGTGCAGACCGTGGGTGCCGACCAGCGCGAAGAAGCTGGACAGGAACGCGCTGCGATCCGGACCGAAGCCTTCGGCGATCAGGTGATGGAATTCATAGATTTCCATCGCCACGAAGCCCAGACCAAACAGGAAGGTCAGGAACAGCCAGGTGTTTACACCGCCAACTTTACCCTTGTTCATGGCGATCATCGCCATGCCGTAGGTGATGGAGCTGAACAACAGCAGGAAAGTTTCGACCAGGACAAACTTCAGGTCGAAGATGTCTTTGCCTGAGGGACCGCCCGCGGTCCCGTTCACCAGGACTGCATAAGTCGCGAACAAGCTCGCAAACAAAATACAGTCGCTCATCAGGTAGATCCAGAATCCGAAGACTTTGGTCTCACCCGCATCGTGGTGCCCATGCTCTGCATGGGCTGCGTTATGATTGGTCAGAGTTTCAGTTGACATGGTTCACGCCTGCTTTACGGATTTGTTCGTAGTGTTGGTTCTCAATGCGCTCGATTTCATCAACCTGCACATAGTAGTCAACATCGTGATCGAAGCTCTTGCCGATCCAGACAACGATCATACCGATGAAGCCGGCCAGAGCCATCCACCAGATTTCCCAAATCATTGCGAAACCGAAGACCAGGCTGAAGAAGGCGATGATAACGCCGGCGCCGGTGTTCTTAGGCATATGAATCGGTTCGTATTTAGCCGGTTTCTTATACGCTTCGCCTTTTTCTTTCATGTCCCAGAACTCGTCACGGTCATGAATTTTAGGTACTACGGCAAAGTTATAGAACGGCGGTGGAGACGAGGTTGACCACTCCAGAGTACGAGCACCCCATGGGTCACCGGTCAGATCGCGGTTCTGTTCGCGGTCACGGATACTGACGAAAATCTGGGTCAGCTGGCACAGGATGCCGCAGGCGATCAGCGCCGCACCGCCGGCTGCAACCAGCAGCAGAGGGTGGAACTCAGGGTTGATGTTCTGGCTGATACGACGGGTCATGCCCATAAAGCCCAATGCATACAGCGGCATGAAGGCGGTGAAGAAGCCGATAATCCAGAACCAGAACGCGCGGATGCCCCATTTTTCGTTCAGCGTGAAGCCGAAGGATTTCGGGAACCAGTAGGTCAGGCCCGCGAAGCAACCGAACACCACGCCGCCGATGATGACGTTGTGGAAGTGAGCGATCAGGAACAGGCTGTTGTGCAGCACGAAGTTCGCGCCCGGCACCGCCAGCAGAACGCCGGTCATACCACCCACGGAGAAGGTGATGATGAAGCCAACGGTCCACAGCATCGCGGAGTTGAGCTTGATACGGCCCTGATACATGGTGAACAGCCAGTTGAAGATTTTCACCCCGGTCGGGATGGAAATGATCATGGTGGCGATACCGAAGAAGGCGTTAACGTTCGCGCCGGACCCCATGGTGAAGAAGTGGTGCAGCCAGACGATGAACGACAGAACGGTGATCGCAATGGTTGCCCATACCAGTGAGGTATAGCCGAACAGGCGTTTTCTGGAGAAGGTCGCGGTGACTTCGGAGAACACGCCGAACACCGGCAGAACCAGAATATACACCTCTGGGTGACCCCAGGCCCAAATCAGGTTGATGTACATCATCATGTTGCCGCCCATATCATTGGTGAAGAAATGGGTGCCCAGATAGCGATCCAGGGTCAGCAGCGCGATGGTGACGGTCAGAATTGGGAAAGAAACGATGATCAGGACGTTAGTACACAGGGCCGCCCAGGTGAACACCGGCATCTTCATCATAGGCATGCCAGGGGCACGCATCTTCAGAATGGTGGCGAAGAAGTTCACGCCGGTCAGCAGGGTACCCAGACCGGAAATCTGCAGACTCCAGATCCAGTAATCGACCCCGACGCCAGGACTGTACTCTTTACCCGACAGCGGCGGATACGCCAGCCAACCGGTCTGAGCGAACTCACCGACCCCCAGGGAGATGTTGATCAGCACAACGCCCACCACGAAGAACCAGAAGCTCAGGGAGTTCAGGAACGGGAAGGCGACGTCGCGCGCACCGATTTGCAGCGGCACCACGACGTTCATCAGGCCGACCACGAAAGGCATCGCCATGAAGAAGATCATGATAACGCCGTGCGCGGTGAAGATCTGGTCGTAGTGATGCGGCGGCAGGAACCCGGCTTCGCCGGCGGACGCCAACGCCTGCTGGCTACGCATCATGATGGCGTCGGCGAAGCCGCGCAGCAGCATGACCATCGCCACGATGATGTACATGATACCAATTTTTTTATGGTCGACCGAAGTCAGCCATTCGCTCCACAGCCACTTCCATTTGCCGAAATATGTCAGCAGCGCCAGCACTGCCAGGCCCCCGACAATAATTGCGGCTACGGTGACCATGATGATCGGTTCGTGGTACGGAACCGCATCAAGTGTTAATTTTCCCAACATCAGTTATTCCTCGGCTCCGGCGTGAGCAGCATGTTCACCCATGTCCATACCTTGGCTCATGTCCATGCCTTCGTGCGCGCCAGCGCCCTTGTGCATATCCATGTCACCCATGAATTTGGCAATTGTTTCTTTGAACAAATTCGGTTTGACAGCGGCAAAGTACTCAACCGGGTTGTTTTCACTCGGCTCTGCCAGTTTGTTAAAGTCGTCGGTGGTGTTCAGGTTTTTAGACGATGCCTTCACCTTGGCCACCCACTGATCGAAGTCGCCTTCGGTCGGGGTAACGATCGCGGTGAATTTCATACCGGAGAAGCCTGCGCCGCTGTAGCTGCTGGAGATGCCCTTGTAGGCACCGGCTTCGTTGCCGATCAGGTGCAGTTTGGTCTGCATGCCGGCCATCGCATAAATCTGTCCACCCAACTGCGGGATAAAGAACGAGTTCATTACCGAGTTAGAGGTGATCTTGAATTCGACTGGAACATCTTTCGGGAAAGCCAGCTCATTAACGGTCGCAATGCCTTGTTCCGGGTAGATGAACAGCCATTTCCAGTCGAGCGACACCACTTCGATCGTCATCGGCTTCTTGTCGGTGACAATCGGCTTGAACGGGTCGAGTTCGTGGGTAGTCTTCCAGGTAATGGTGCCAAGGATGGCGATGATAATGATAGGAATGGTCCAGACGACCGCTTCGATCTTGTTGGAGTGGGCCCAGTTCGGACTGTACTTGGCGTCTTTGTTGGAAGCGCGATACTTCCAGGCAAAGGCGAACGCCATGAAGATAACTGGCACCACCACGATCAACATCAACGCGATTGCAGTGATAATCAGTGTCCGTTGCTCAACACCAATTGCTCCTTTGGGATTCATCAAAACCATATCGCAACCACTGAGCAATACAGTGGCTGCGATTAATGACAGCATCCCAATACTTTTATTGTATTTCTTAAGTCTCATCTAACGACCTCAATAACAAAGGCTCAATTGTCGTTTCATGTGTGCGGGCATTTTACGGGAAGGTTGCAGTACTGTAAACATGCTTAAGGGAGTGTCAGCGGCTTGTTGACACTTTCTGTTAAGGGGGTCACAGATGTAACCCTGCGTGACAATTTACCAATGACAACAACGCGTTGGCACGCTGAATCGTGACGAGCAGTCCGTATGTTAAGGAAAACTAAAGGTATGATGAATTTGGCGAAGAAATGCGCGGCGGGGAAATACGCAGAAAAGGTTTATTTAATGTAAAATAATTGTGTCTTAAAAGTGAATTTAATTTTATTTCCGAGTGCGGCAGTCGGATAAAAAAATAATTTCCGCGTCGATTATCTTTTTTTACCAAATAAATATACCTGCGGATCGCTTTTTTTTCGGCCAGCGAAATCGCCGGCCGGTCAGATTATGCCAAACGGGTGCGGCGCAGGGCCAGGTAATCCAGCGCGCTGCCCATCGCGACGCCGAGCAGGCTCAGCGCGGCGCCGACCTGCAGCAGCCGATCGGCCAACTGCGGTGCCTGCGTCCAGTCCAGCGCATTGGCGATCAGTAACAGCAACCACAGGCCCAACAGCGAACAGCCCAGCGTCAGCAGGCGCAGCGCCCAGCGGTAAGATCCGGAAAACTCGGTACGCGGCAGAAAGTCGCCATGTTGCTGGGTGTGTTCCAGCGTCTGGCGGCAGATGCCGAGCAGCAGCAATCCGGGCAGGGCGGCGGCGATAGAGAACAGGTAGAACAACGGCCAGCCGTGGGCTTCGACGAACCAGCCGGCGATCGGGCCGACATAGACGCGCCCCACGGCGGACAGCGCCGACAGCAGCGCGAACTGGGTGGCGGAGAACGAACGGTTGCACAACGTCATCAGCAGCGCCACGAAGGCCGCGGTGCCCATGCCGCCGCACAGGTTTTCGAGGAAGATGGCGCTGCCCATGGTGAGCAGGCTCTTGTCGGTCACCGCCAGGATCCAATACCCGAGGTTGGAGACCGCCTGAAGGACGCCGAACAGCATCAGCGCGCGGAACAGGGTGAGACGCTGCATCAGCACGCCGCCGAACAGGGCACCGACGATGGTGGCGAACAGGCCGAGCGTTTTGTTGACCAGCCCGACTTCACCGGCGTCGAACCCCACGCCGCGGATCAGGAACGTGGTGCTCAGGCTGCCGGCGAAGGCGTCGCCCATTTTGTACATCACGATCAGCAGCAGGATCAGCCAGGCGTTGTTGCGGCCGAAGAAATCACGCAGCGGCGCGACGACCGCCTGTTCCATGGTGCGCGGCGCCGGGATGCTTTCATCCGGCTCCGGCGCCATCAGCGTGGCGGCCACGCCGATCAGCATCAACCCGGCCATCAGCCAGTAGATGGCCTGCCAGCCGAAATAGCGATCCGCCAGCCACAGCGCCAGGCCGCCGGAAACCAGCATCGCCAGCCGGTAGCCCAGCACCGAGATCGCCGCACCCGCCCCGCGCTCTTCGGCTTTCAGCAGGTCGGTTTTATAAGCGTCGAACACGATATCTTGCGAGGCGGAGCAGAACGCCACCAGCACCGCCAACGCCGCCAGCCACCACAGGTGCTGCGCGGGCTGCATGAAGCCCATCGCCACGATCGCCGCCACCAGCAGCAGCTGGCTGATCAGCAGCCAACCGCGCCGCCGCCCGAGAAACGGCGGGGTATAGCGGTCCATGAACGGCGACCAGAGGAATTTGAAGACGTAGGCCTGGCCCACCAGCGAGAAAATGCCGATGGTCTTCAGATCGATGTTTTCGACGGTCATCCAGGCTTGCAGCGTGCCGGAGGTCAATGCCAGCGGCAGACCCGACGCGAAGCCCAGCAGCAGCAGAATGGCGGAGTTACGCTGGGTGAAGATGTTCAGATAGTGTTTCGACATGAGGTCCCTGTCTGCGCCGCCCGATCCGCCGGGCGGCGTAAGGCGCGTCGATTAGCGCGCGTTTTGCTTGATAAAGTCGTTGACGCTGGTGTCCTGCGCCATGTCGGCGATCACGTCGCCCAGCACGGAGTTGACGGCGTCGGTGATCTTCTCGTTGGTGGCCGTGAAGGCGCCCTGCACGTTATACGTCGAGCGGTAATTTTTCACCTGCTTGTTGCCGTTCTTCGCCTGGGCGATGATCGAGATGTCGGCTTTGGTGGTGATGTTGTAGCGCAGGTTACCTTCGGAAACGTCCGCGTACAGGTTATTGACGACGATCTGCAGCGCCACCGGGCCGTCGGCGCCGATCATGTAGCCGCGAGCGCCCATCTGTTTCTCCAGCACTTCCTGCAGCAGGAAACGCAGATCGCGCGATGGCGTCAGCGTGACCAGTTGGCCGTCGCGATTCACCTTGGCCAGCGCCTGATCGGTGCGCTGATCCGCGCCGTTGATGCTGATGGTGATGCCCTGCAGGGTAGGATCCTGCTGCGGCAGAACGATTTTCGGGGTGACGTTCAGGGTGTTGCTGCTGGTCGCGCAGCCGGCCAGCAGCAGGGCGGCCAGCAAAGGAAGACAAAGTTTCTTTAACATGTTTTCTGTCTCATTCTCGATGGATTTAGCAATAATCAGAGCGGGATAGCCGACAACAAATTGCCGACATCATAGCATCGCCGCCGTGCGGTGGAAGCGCGGAAGGCGCCTGAGTGACAAATTTTTACCTGCCGTTGATAAAAACACGCTTTTTTGGCCCGCTCAATCGGATAATCCCCCAAGCGGCGGGGATGACGCTCATCATCTGACCGCAGAAAAGAGAAATTTGTCCCAGCGATGGTCTAAACGGGGGAAAACCGGCTAATATTGAACTAGATGGGCACGGTCCTCTGCCGGTGTTGTAAGGAGATCCTATGATTCGCGAGCAAATAGAAGCAAAGTTAAGGGCGGCGTTTGAGCCCGCGTATCTGGAAGTCGTTGATGAAAGCTATCGTCATAACGTTCCGGCGGGTTCAGAAAGTCATTTCAAAGTGGTATTGGTCAGCGATCGCTTCGTCGGCGAACGGTTTTTGACGCGTCACCGCTCTATCTACGGCGTACTGTCGGAAGAACTGGCTGATGGCGTACACGCGCTGGCGCTGCACACCTATACGCTCAAAGAGTGGGAAGGTTTGCAGGATACCGTGCCGGCCTCGCCGCCGTGCCGCGGCGCCGGGACGCTGGCCTGAGGGGGAAATTTTCAGGTATCAGTGGAACTTTGCCCTCGAATTAGGGTATTACTACTGACGAATTTTGAAACGGCCTGCGGGCCGTTTCTGTTTTTGACGACGACACGGCCGACGCGCAATATGGCCAACGTTCGGTCTGTTTTGGCGGCCTTTTGGCGATTGAATCGGCAAAAGTGTGAGTTTTAGCGCGCCTGCGCCGCCTAGCTTTCCTCGACTCGCCATGCATGCGCCGCTATAATGTCGCGTCTTATTTTTCCGGAATGGTTTCGGGACGCTTCTGTCATCAGGGAACTCGGTTCTTATTTGTAGCCGTCCTGGTTCTTGGAACGGAGTTGACCGAGCACTGTGATTTTTTTGAGGTAACAAGATGCAAGTTTCAGTAGAAACCACTCAAGGCCTTGGGCGCCGTCTCTCTATTACTGTACCGGCTGATACTATCAAGCAGGCGGTGAAGAAAGAGCTGATCAACGCAGCGAAAAGCGTGCGTATCGACGGCTTCCGCAAAGGCAAAGTGCCGATGAACATCGTGGAACAGCGTTACGGCGCCTCTGTTCGTCAGGACGTGCTGGGCGAAGCGATGCAGCGCAGCTTCGTTGACGCGATCATCAAAGAAAAGATTAATCCGGCCGGCGCACCAAACTACGTGCCGGGCGAGTACAAAGAAGGTGAAGACTTCACTTTCGCCGTTGAATTCGAAGTGTATCCAGAAGTTGAGCTGAAAGGCCTGGAAAACATCGAAGTTGAAAAACCTGTGGTTGAAGTGAACGACGAAGACGTCGACGCGATGCTGGACACCCTGCGCAAGCAGCAGGCGACCTGGAAAGAAACCGATCGCGCAGCGGAAGCTGAAGATCGCGTGACCGTTGACTTCACCGGTTCTATCGACGGTGAAGAGTTCGAAGGCGGCAAAGCGTCCGACTTCGTACTGGCAATGGGCCAGGGCCGCATGATCCCAGGCTTCGAAGAAGGCCTGGTCGGTCACAAAGCGGGCGAAGAGTTCTCCATCGACGTGAACTTCCCGGAAGATTACCACGCGGAAAACCTGAAGGGTAAAGCGGCCAAATTCGCTATCGTGCTGAAGAAAGTTGAAGAGCGCGAGCTGCCGGAACTGACCGAAGAGTTCATCAAGCGTTTCGGCGTGGCGGACGGTTCCGTTGCCGGTCTGCGCACCGAAGTTCGCAAGAACATGGAGCGCGAGCTGAAAGGCGCCGTGCGTAACCGCATCAAGTCTCAGGCGATCGACGGTCTGGTGAGCGCGAACGAAATCGACGTGCCTGCTGCCCTGATCGACGGCGAAATCGACGTACTGCGTCGTCAGGCTGCACAGCGTTTCGGCGGCAACGAGAAGCAAGCGCTGGAACTGCCACGCGAGCTGTTCGAAGAGCAAGCGAAACGCCGCGTAGTGGTTGGCCTGCTGCTGGGCGAAGTGATCAGCACCAACGATTTGAAAGCTGACGAAGACCGCGTGAAGACGCTGATCGAAGAAATGGCTTCTGCCTACGAAGATCCGAGCGAAGTCATCGAGTTCTACAGCAAAAACAAAGAGCTGATGAACAACATGCGCAACGTGGCTCTGGAAGAGCAAGCGGTTGAAGCCCTGCTGGCAAAAGCGAAAGTGACTGAAAAAGCCACTACCTTCAGCGAGCTGATGAACCAGACTCAACAGGCGTAATGCCGGCGTGCCGGGCGCGATGAACGGCGCCCCCGGTTTCGCCTGGCGAACCGGCGCACGATGAAAAAGCCCGCAACCTGAGGTTGCGGGCTTTTCTTTTTGCCACGTTGCTGATTAATCTCAGGTTAAGCGGGGCAATATGCACTATATTTACCCTGTTGCCTGGGGAACTGGCTGGCATGATAACGGTCAGAATAACGGCATCGTTTTCGGCGCGCGGAGAAAATCGGCCTCTGGGCTTGAAATCGCGCCGGGATCCCCCAATCTGTTAAGAATAATTCTGGGGCTGTTTGCCAAAGTGCGCGGGATGAAATAACCGTCGGGTACGTGTGGCGCGGGTCGAATGCTTGAGCATAGTCATCATGGCCGTTCTCAAGTAGAATCGGCGTATTAGGGTGACACCCTGGCCGCCAAGGCAATTTCTATTAGGAGACGGTAATGTCATACAGTGGCGAACGAGATCAATTTGCACCGAACATGGCGCTGGTGCCGATGGTGGTAGAGCAGACTTCACGCGGGGAGCGTTCTTACGACATCTATTCCCGCCTGCTGAAAGAGCGCATCATTTTCCTGACCGGCCAGGTGGAAGATCACATGGCCAACCTGATCGTGGCGCAAATGCTGTTCCTCGAAGCGGAAAGCCCGGAAAAAGACATTTTCCTCTACATCAACTCGCCGGGCGGGGTGATCACCGCGGGCATGTCGATTTACGACACCATGAAGTTCATCAAGCCGGACGTCAGCACCATCTGTATGGGCCAGGCGTGCTCGATGGGCTCCTTCCTGCTGACCGCGGGTGCCAAAGGCAAACGTTTCTGCCTGCCGAACTCGCGCGTGATGATTCACCAGCCGCTGGGCGGCTACCAGGGCCAGGCGACGGACATCGAAATCCACGCGCGTGAAATCCTTAAGGTGAAAGCGCGCATGAACGAACTGATGGCCGAGCATACCGGCCAGCCGCTGGAGCAGATCGAACGCGACACCGAGCGCGATCGCTTTATGACCGCGGAAGAAGCCGTGGAATACGGCCTGGTTGACGGCATTCTGACACACCGCAGCTAGAACCACGCGGCGCCGATGGACTATAGTAATCAGAGTGGGCAGGGGCTCGCTCTGTTGTGGCTCCTCGGCGTTCCCGATATGAGTTTGGGCGCACTGCCGCCGTGATTTTCCTGCGGGACAAGACTAAAAAAGAGGTTTGACTGATGACAGATAAGCGCAAAGACGGTTCAGGAAAGCTGCTGTACTGCTCTTTTTGCGGCAAAAGCCAGCATGAAGTGCGTAAGCTGATTGCCGGGCCGTCAGTGTATATCTGCGATGAATGTGTCGATCTGTGTAACGACATTATTCGCGAAGAGATTAAAGAAGTTGCCCCGCATCGTGAGCGCAGTGCACTGCCGACGCCGCACGAAATTCGCCACCACCTGGATGACTACGTCATCGGCCAGGAGCAGGCGAAGAAAGTGCTGGCGGTTGCGGTGTACAACCACTACAAACGCCTGCGCAACGGCGATACCAGCAACGGTATCGAGCTGGGCAAGAGCAACATCTTGCTGATCGGCCCGACCGGCAGCGGTAAAACTCTGCTGGCGGAAACGCTGGCGCGCTTCCTGGACGTGCCGTTCACCATGGCCGACGCCACCACGCTGACCGAAGCCGGTTACGTGGGTGAGGACGTGGAAAATATTATCCAGAAGCTGTTGCAAAAATGTGACTATGACGTGCAGAAAGCGCAGCGCGGCATCGTTTATATCGATGAAATCGATAAGATTTCCCGCAAGTCCGACAACCCGTCGATCACGCGTGACGTCTCGGGTGAAGGCGTGCAGCAGGCGCTGCTGAAGCTGATTGAAGGCACCATCGCCGCGGTTCCGCCGCAGGGTGGGCGCAAACATCCGCAACAGGAGTTCCTGCAGGTTGATACCTCCAAGATCCTGTTTATCTGCGGTGGTGCTTTCGCCGGCCTGGATAAGGTGATCGGTCAGCGCGTCAACACCGGCTCCGGCATCGGCTTCGGCGCGACCGTCAAGGGCGAGTCCGAGAAGGCCACCGAGGGCGAACTGCTGCTGCAGGCCGAACCGGAAGATTTGATCAAGTTCGGTCTGATCCCAGAGTTCATCGGCCGTCTGCCGGTGGTGGCGACCCTGAGCGAGCTGAGCGAAGATGCGCTGATTCAGATCCTGAAAGAGCCGAAGAACGCCCTGACCAAGCAGTATCAGGCGTTGTTCAACCTGGAAGGCGTAGAGCTGGAGTTCCGCGACGAAGCGCTGAACGCCATCGCCAAGAAAGCCATGGCGCGCAAAACCGGCGCCCGCGGCCTGCGTTCCATCGTGGAAGGCGCGCTGCTCGACACCATGTACGATCTGCCGTCGATGGACAGCGTAGACAAAGTGGTGATCGACGAGTCGGTCATCGCCGGCCAATCCAAGCCGCTGCTGATTTACGGCAAGCCGGAAGCCCAGGCATCTGGCGAATAATTAGCCAGTTAAACCAGAGCGTTATCAGCAAAATGGGGGATTTCATCCCCCATTTCTTTTTCCTGCATTCTTGCCGTTGAATGTAAGAGATTCATCCCCATATACTCATTAACCAGATTTTATGAAACGTTAGATGCTTGCGTCTCATGAGATTCCCCCTCAACCTGGCGGAAATTAAACTAAGAGAGAGCTCTATGAACCCTGAGCGTTCCGAACGCATTGAAATCCCCGTCCTGCCATTGCGCGACGTGGTGGTTTATCCGCACATGGTGATCCCGTTATTTGTTGGCCGGGAAAAATCGATTCGGTGCCTCGAAGCCGCAATGGATCACGATAAGAAGATCATGCTGGTGGCACAGAAAGAGGCCTCAACGGATGAACCAGGCATTAACGACTTGTTCTCGGTTGGCACCGTAGCGTCGATCCTGCAGATGTTGAAGCTGCCGGACGGCACGGTAAAAGTGCTGGTCGAGGGGCTGCAGCGCGCACGCATCACTACGCTGTCCGACAGCGGTGAGCATTTTGCCGCGCAGGCGGAATACCTTGAGTCGCCAGCGATCGACGAGCGCGAGCAGGAAGTGCTGGTGCGCACCGCGATCAATCAGTTTGAAGGCTATATCAAGCTGAACAAAAAAATCCCGCCGGAGGTGCTGACTTCACTGAACAGCATCGACGACGCCGCGCGTCTGGCGGACACCATCGCTGCCCACATGCCGCTGAAACTCAGCGACAAGCAGTCGGTGCTCGAGATGTCCGACATCACCGAGCGTCTGGAATACCTGATGGCGATGATGGAGTCGGAGATCGACCTGCTGCAGGTCGAGAAACGCATCCGCAACCGCGTCAAGAAGCAGATGGAGAAGAGCCAGCGCGAGTACTATCTGAATGAGCAGATGAAGGCGATTCAGAAAGAGCTGGGCGAGATGGACGACGCGCCGGACGAGCACGAAGCGCTGAAGCGCAAGATCGATGCGGCGAAGATGCCGAAAGAGGCGCGCGAGAAAACCGAAGCGGAACTGCAGAAGCTGAAGATGATGTCGCCGATGTCAGCGGAAGCGACCGTGGTGCGCGGCTACATCGACTGGATGCTGCAGGTACCGTGGAATGCGCGCAGCAAGGTGAAAAAAGACCTGGTCAAGGCGCAGGAAGTGCTCGATACCGATCACTACGGCCTGGAGCGCGTCAAGGATCGCATCCTCGAGTACCTCGCGGTACAGAGCCGCGTCAGCAAAATCAAGGGGCCGATCCTGTGTCTGGTGGGGCCGCCGGGCGTGGGTAAAACCTCGCTGGGGCAGTCGATCGCCAAAGCGACCGGCCGCCAGTACGTGCGCATGGCGCTGGGCGGCGTGCGTGACGAAGCGGAAATCCGCGGTCACCGCCGTACCTACATCGGTTCGATGCCGGGCAAACTGATCCAGAAGATGGCCAAGGTTGGGGTGAAGAACCCGCTGTTCCTGCTGGATGAGATCGACAAGATGTCTTCCGACATGCGCGGCGATCCGGCCTCCGCTCTGCTGGAGGTGCTGGATCCGGAACAGAACGTGGCGTTCAACGACCACTACCTGGAAGTGGATTACGATCTGTCCGACGTGATGTTCGTCGCCACCTCGAACTCGATGAACATCCCTGCGCCGCTGCTGGACCGTATGGAAGTGATCCGCCTGTCGGGTTACACCGAGGACGAGAAGCTCAACATTGCCAAGCAGCACCTGCTGCCGAAGCAGCTTGAGCGCAACGCGCTGAAAAAAGGCGAGTTGACGGTCGACGACAGCGCCATCATCGGTATCATTCGCTTCTACACCCGCGAAGCCGGGGTGCGTAGCCTGGAGCGTGAAATCTCCAAGCTGTGCCGTAAAGCGGTGAAAACGCTGCTGATGGACAAGAAGCGCAAGCATATCGAGATCAACGGCGACAACCTGAAAGATTACCTGGGCGTGCAGCGCGTTGATTACGGCCGTGCGGATACCGAAAACCGCGTGGGCGAAGTCACCGGGCTGGCGTGGACGGAAGTGGGCGGCGATCTGCTGACCATCGAAACCGCCTGCGTGCCGGGCAAAGGCAAGCTGACCTACACCGGATCCCTGGGTGAAGTGATGCAGGAATCGATTCAGGCGGCGCTGACCGTGGTGCGCGCGCGCGCGGAGAAATTGGGCATCAACGCCGATTTCTACGAGAAACGCGACATCCACGTGCACGTGCCGGAAGGGGCGACGCCGAAAGACGGCCCGAGCGCCGGTATCGCAATGTGCACCGCGCTGGTCTCCTGCCTGACCGGCAACCCGGTACGCGCCGATGTGGCGATGACCGGCGAGATCACGCTGCGCGGCCAGGTATTGCCGATCGGCGGCCTGAAAGAGAAGCTGTTGGCGGCGCATCGCGGCGGCATCAAAACCGTGCTGATCCCTTACGAGAACAAGCGCGATCTGGAAGAGATTCCGGACAATGTTATCGCCGATCTGGAGATTCATCCGGTGCAGCGAATCGATGAAGTTTTGAACATTGCGTTGCAAAACCCGGCCTTCGGCGCACTGCCGGTAGCGGCAAAATAGTGACGAATCGCAAAAACCATTGATAAAACTTATACTGGCAAGCCATTTCGGACTTGCCAGTATTTTTTTGTACCGCTAAGTTAGATCTCTGTCGGCCCGCGTTTTGCCACCCAGTCGGTGGCTTGCCAAGGTTCGATGGGATTGATATAACAGCTGCGCTGTCGCAACCGTAGGGATTTTTCGGTGCGACGATAGAATTCTAGAGGGGATGATAGAGTGAATAAGTCACAACTGATCGACAAGATTGCCGCAGGTGCTGATATTTCCAAAGCGGCAGCGGGACGTGCTTTAGACGCAGTAATCGCTTCCGTTACCGACTCTCTGAAAGCAGGGGATGACGTGGCTCTGGTAGGTTTCGGTTCCTTCACCGTGCGTGAACGTTCGGCTCGTACCGGCCGCAACCCGCAGACCGGTAAAGAGATCAAAATCGCGGCAGCCAAAGTACCGGCCTTCCGTGCAGGGAAAGCGCTGAAAGACGCTGTAAACTGATTTAGCGTCTAACCGTTTAGCGTACAGGGTTTTGTAATAAACAATCACCTGACGCAGCGGTGCTGGTAAGGTAAGATACAAGGCGCATCGGACTGATGCGCTTTTTTTATTTTTGTCGCAGGGAACGCGCCTGCACAAGGGTTGTTAATCCACATCACAGCGGAGTGTTGTCACACTATGATGGACAATTTACGCGCGGCTGCTAATCACGTCGTGCTCAAAATCATCCTGGCCCTGATCATCCTGTCATTCGTTCTGACCGGGGTGGGTAACTACCTGATCGGCGGCTCCGGCGATTATGCTGCGAAAGTAAATGGTCAGACGATCGAACGCGCTCAGCTGGAACAGGCTTTCCAAAGCGAGCGTAGCCGCATGCAGCAGCAGCTGGGTGACCAGTTCTCCGCGCTGGCCGGCAACGAAGGCTACATGCAGCAGATGCGCCGTCAGGTGTTGTCCCAGTTGATCGACAACATGCTGCTCGACCAGTACGCCAAGAAGCTGGGCCTGGCGGTCAGCGACGATCAGATCAAGGACGCTATCCGCAAGGCGCCTTACTTCCAGACCAACGGCCAGTTCGATAACGCCAAATACCTCGACCTGATCGGCCGCATGGGCTACACCGCAGACAACTTCGCGCAGTCGATGCGCCAGCAGCTGGTCAATCAGCAGCTGATTCAGGCCTTCGGCGAGTCCGGCTTCGTGCTGCCGTCCGAATCGCAAGCCATGGCGGCGCTGGTGCTGCAGGAGCGCGATGTGCGCCTGGCGACCATCGATCTGAAGGCGCTGCAGGCGAAACAGAGCGCCGGCGACGACGAACTGAAGGCGTATTACGATCAGAACAAAAACAGCTTCATCGCACCGGAGCAGATGAAGGTGAGCTATATCCCGCTGGACGCCGCGTCCATGCAGGACAAGGTGAAAGTGAGCGAAGAAGACATCAGCGCTTACTACGACCAGCACAAGAGCAGCTACGGCCAGCCGGAGCGTAAAAACTACAGCGTGATCCAGCTGAAAACCGAGGCGGAAGCCAACGCCGCGCTGGACGAGCTGAAGAAGGGCGCCGATTTTGCCACCCTGGCGAAAGAGAAATCCACCGATATCATCTCACGCCGTACCGGCGGCGAGCTGGGTTGGCTGGAGCCGGAAACCACCGCCGACGAGCTGAAGCAGGCTAACCTGACCGAGAAAGGGCAGCTGTCCGGCGTGGTGAAATCTTCCGTCGGCTTCCTGATCGTGCGTTTGAACGATATCGAACCTGAGAAAGTGAAGCCGCTGAGCGAAGTGCATGACGCCATCGCCAAGCAAGTGCAGCAGGAGAAAGCGGTAGACGCGTATTACGCGCTGCAGCAGAAGGTGAGCGAAGCGGCGACCAGCGACAACGAATCTTTGGCCTCGGCTGAAGAAGCGGCCGGCGTGAAAGCGGCGCAAAGCGACTGGTTCACCCGTGACAACATTCCTGCCGCGCTGAACTTCAAGCCGGTCGTGCAGGCGATCTTCGACGGCTCGCTGATCGGCGAGAACGGCGCGCCGGGCAGCAACTCCGACGTGATCACCGTAGATGGCGACCGCGCCTTCGTGGTGCGCGTGAGCGGCCATAAGCCGGAAGGTATCGAACCGTTCGACCAGGTGAAAGACCGCGTGGCCGAGCTGGTGAAGCGCAACAAAGCGGTGCAGGAAGCGAAACTGCAGGGCGAGAAGCTGCTGGTTGAGCTGAAGCAGGGCAAGGGCGACGAGGCGATGAAAGCCGCCGGCCTGAGCTTTGGTGCCGTGCAGAAGATGGCGCGCGCGCCGGAAGACAGCCAGCTGGTGGAGAGCGTGTTCGCGCTGCCGCACCCGCAGGACGGAAAACCGGTGTACGGCATGTCGCAGGATCGCCAGGACAACGTGGTGCTGATCGCGCTTGATGCGGTGAAGCCAGGCACACTGCCGGAAGACGAAATGAAAACCTTCGTCGGCAAGATGGAAGAGGGCGCGACCGGCGTTTCCTTCGATTCGCTGCTGGCGAGCCTGCGTAAAGAAGCCAAGATCAAAATGGGCGCCGCTGAGCAACAGCCTCAGTAATCGCCGCATTTTTCTGCAACGCAGTGCAACAAACAAAGGCCGCTTTCGCGGCCTTTTCCACATCTGATATCCGCCGATTGCTGAATATTCGCCGCCGCGGCAAGGTAGCCTTGCTGTCACACACAAGGAGGATACAGCATGAAACATACTGAGAAAAAATCAGCGTTATCAGGTTACCCGCATCACATCAAAGCTGCGCTGACCGCGCTGCTGTTGTGCCTGGCGGGGCCGGCTGCCGCGGTGGATAAAGCCGAGGCGCCGGCACCCATGCTCTCAGCACCGGCGAGCAATGGCGGGCAATCGGTGATGACCAAGACAGCCGAGGAGGCGGCGGTCAGCATCAATCAGGCTACCGCCGAACAGTTGGCCGCCGCCTTGAGCGGCGTCGGTTTGAAGAAGGCGGAAGGCATCGTGCGCTACCGTGAGCAGAATGGGCCGTTCACCCAGGTTGAACAGTTGCAGGAGGTGCCGGGCATCGGGCCGGCGCTGTTTGAGAAGAACCGCACCCGGCTGAAAATGTGATCCCGGTCGCGGCTGCGTGGCAAAATGCCGCTGAGGCCGTCACTCCTCTGCTACATTTTACAGGTCTTACCAGTTTGGCGCGTTGACCAAACGGGCGAGGGAGCCGCCGCGGCTCCCTCTTTCTGTAATCACCAGGCAGGAGCGATCGTTCCCTATGCAAACCTTTATCAAAGTTCGCGGTTATCACCTTGATGTTTACCAGCACGTTAACAATGCCCGCTATCTGGAGTTTCTGGAAGAGGCGCGCTGGGAATGGCTGGAGAACGAGGCCGGGTTCCGCTGGATGACGGAAAACAACATCGCTTTCATCGTGGTGAACATCAATATCAATTACCGCAGCCCGGCGGTATTGGGGGATAAGCTGCGTATCGACAGCCAGATGGTGCAGCTCAACGGCAAGAGCGGGGTGCTGAGCCAAAAGGTGACGCAGGATCCGGCGGGGACGCCGGTGGCCGACGCGCTGCTGACTTTCGTGTGTGTCGATCTGAAAACGCAGCGTGCGCTGCCGATCGAAGGAGAATTGCGCGAGCACCTGGAGGCGCTCACGCCGAAGGATAATCTGCAGTAAGCTTACGGGCGGCAGAGGCTGCCGCCATCACTGCCTCAGGCCAGAGCGGCCTTCTGTTTCAACGCCGCCATCACTTCCGCCTGGTTGGCCCGGTACTGCATCAGGCCATTGGCGCGCAGGTTGCAGGCGGCACATTCGCCGCAGCCGTCACCTTTGATGCCGTTGTAGCAGGTCAGCGTATCCTGGCGTACGCGATCCAGCTGGTGGTAATAATCCGCCAGCGCCCAGGTCTCGGCCTTGTTCAGCCACATCAGCGGCGTTTCAAAGCGGATATCGCGGGCGATGCCCAGCGTCACCGCCTTGTTCAACGCTTTAACGAACTCGTCGCGGCAATCCGGATAGCCGGAGAAATCGGTTTCACACACGCCGGTGATCACCGCTTCCGCTTCCACCTGGTAGGCGTAGATCGCCGCCAGCGTCAGGAACAGGATGTTGCGGCCCGGCACGAAGGTGCTCGGCAGCGCATTTTTCTGATTGGGATCGTAGGCGGGAACCGGAATATTGTCGCGCGTCAGGCTGCTGACGGCCAGCTCATTGAGCAGCGTTACGTCCAGCACCTTGTGTGCCTTGGCGCCGAGGGCTACCGACAGCTCTTGAGCCACTTCAATCTCGGCGCGATGGCGCTGGCCGTAATCGAACGTGACGCAGTGAACTTCATCATACTGTTGCAATGCCTGGATCAAGCAGGTCGTGGAGTCTTGTCCACCGCTGAAAACGACAACCGCGCGCTTCATAAAATCACCTTTTTGGGCTTTGGCCTCTCCCGATACACATTCGGGCGGCAGGATAAAAATTGCGTTGCGGCGACAATAGTAGCAGAAAGGGCCGCCAAGCGCAGGGCGGTTCGGCTCAGGCCGGTGCGTCGTCCACCGGCGGCGGCAGCCACGCCTGGCAAAAATCGAACCAGCCGTGGGCGGTTAGCGTGACGCCATGCATACGCGGCGGCGCGCTGATCTGATACTGGTAGTGAAACAGCGGCGTGATGATGGCGGCGGCCATCAGCCGTTGATAATAAGCCTGCAGCTGTGCGAAGCGCGGTTGCTGCGCCTGCAGCTGCTGGATCTGCCGCAGCGTGTCCTGCTGCTGCTGCCAGCGGCTTTCCGTCAGGATGCCGCGCCACAGCGTATCCTGCCGCAGCCAGCTCTCCAGCGTCGCCTCCGGCGCTTCACCGATCAGGTTGTCCGCCAGCAGCAGGTCGGCCTGGGCGATCTGCGCCTCGCTTTGCCAGCGCTTACCGGCGTAGTAACGCACCTCCAGCTCGCAGCCGTGCTGCGCCAGCAGCCGCCGCAGCGCGACCGTCACCGTTTCCAGCTCGACCGGCGGCCGATACAGCAGCGTCAGCCGGGCGGGCAGAGGGACATCTTCCTCAATCCGTTGGCTGGGAATACGCCAGCCGGGCAGCATTTCATGGCTGGGGGTGATCACGCTGTTGGGAATAGGCAGCCGGCTCAGCAGGCCGGACTGCTGAATCAGCATCAGCAGCTTTTGCCCCTGGGCTTCGCTCAGTACGCCGTGGCGCAGGTTCAGCGCCAGATAACACCAGCCCAGGCTCATGCTGCGCTGCACCGGCCTGGCCTGCGCCAAATCGTCTTGCTGACCGATGGTGATGCGCACCGGATGCTGGCAACTGGTGTCGGCGCCGGCGGTGGGCAGGTCGGGGGTGATCCAGTACTCGATGGTGTCCAGATACGGATGCTGCAGATGGTAACCGGCGTGCTGTTCCAGCCGCACCAGCTGCGGCTCATTCAACGCCAGCTTGAACGGGCCGGCGCCGATGGTCGGCAGCTCCGGGTGGGTCATCAGGCAAGGCAGCTCCGCCAGCCGGTGAGCCAGCCAATAGTCCGCCAGGCGCAGATCGAACTGGATGCACAGCGGATGTGGCAGGCTGATGTGCGCGACGTTGGCCAGGCTGGGTTGGCTGCGCGGGTGGCGCTGCAGCTTTTCCAGCGTTTGCAGCAGCTGTTGGCCGGTCAGTGGTTCACCGTTGTGCCAGCGTAGCTGGCTGCGCAGAAAGAAGCGCCAGCGCAGGCCGTGCTCGCCAATCTGCCAGTGGTGCGCCAGATCGGGCTGCGGTTCCGGGTTACCGGTCATCAGGCGCGTCAGCCCGGCGTGCAGGGTCGATACCAGATGTTGCTCGGCGCGGCCGGTCAGCGTGAGTGGGTCGAGCGCTTCCAGCGTGCGGTAATAGGGAATGCGCAGCGTCGGGCTGCCGGCCTGCCATTGCCCGCCGAGGTGCGGGCTGAGCAGATCCTGCAGGTGCAGCGGATCGAGCTGCGCCATCTCCAGCGCCCCCTGATGGTTGCCCTGTTGCAGCAGCTGTTGCAGCAGCTGCGCGCGCAGTTCATCCGGGGTTTTCAGGCAATGCAGGCGGGCGCGTTTGCCGCGGCCGGGCTGCGAATGCCAGCTCAGCCAACCCTGATCCTGCAGCTGTTGCACCAGCGTGCGGGCGTGCCGTTCGCTGCAGTAGAACATCGCCGCCAGCTCGCCGATGGTCACGGCGACCGGCGCGTTGCCGAGCTGCTGGTACAGGCGTTGATATTGGCTGAGACGGTGAACCAGGCGCATGGGCAGAAATCCGGAACAGTTTTCTCAAATTGTTCACTATTACTTCCGCAAATACCATCCCATACTGCACTGATTGTAATCGCGTTCACATTCAAGAGGTCTTTATGTATCGCCTGGCAGCTTTCGATATGGACGGCACGCTGTTGATGCCGGATCACCGGGTTGGCCCGGAAACGCTGGCGGTGCTGAACCAGCTGGTGGAGCGGGAAATGGTGGTGACGTTCGCCACCGGGCGGCACTACCTCGACGCGCAGCCGATCATGGCGCAGCTGGGGCTGCAGGGTTACCTGATCACCGGCAACGGCACGCGAGTGTATGACAACCGCGGCCAACAGCTGCACGCCACCGATTTGCCAGCGGCGGTCGCCGAAGAGGTGCTGCATCATCATTGGCGCACCCGCGCCAGCATGCACGTGTTCCGCGATGAAGGTTGGCTGACCGAGTTTCCCGTGCCGGAAGAGATGCTGCAAGCGCACCACCTGAGCGGCTTTCGTTTTCAGCTGGCCGACGTGCGCCGCCTGCCGGCGTTCGGCAACAGCAAGGTGTGCTTTGTCGCGCCGCATGAGGAGCTGCTGGCGTTGCAGGTGCAGCTGCGGGCACAGCTGGGCGACGAGGCAGACCTGTGCTTTTCCGCTTACGACTGTCTGGAAGTGCTGCCGCTCGGTTGCAACAAAGGCACGGCGCTGGACCGGCTGAGCCGCCATCTGGGGCTGACGATGGCCGACTGCATGGCGTTCGGCGACGCGATGAACGACAAAGAGATGCTGGGGGCGGTGGGGCACGGCGTGGTGATGGGCAACGCCCTGCCGCAGCTGAAATCCCTGCTGCCGCAGCTACCGGTTATCGGCCATTGCCAGCAACAGGCGGTGGCCCACTATTTACAACATTGGCTGCGTTCACCTTGCCTCACCTATTCCCCCGAAGAATGAGGTTCTCCTTACAGCCGGCCGGGTATGACTACCCGGCTTTTTTTTATCCGGAGCCTGGCGTTACAAATCCGCCAGCTGCGCCAGATACGGCTGCAGATCGCCGATGTTGTTGCTGACCCATTCCGGGTTGTAATAGGTATCCAGATAACGCTCGCCGCTGTCGCACAGCAGGGTGACGATCGCCCCTTGCTCGCCGTTTTCCCGCATCTGTTTCGCCAGCTGCAGCGCACCCCAGACGTTGGTGCCGGTGGAAGCGCCAACCTTGCGGCCTAACACGCCTTCCAGCCAGTGAATGGTAGCGACGCTGGCGGCATCCGGCACCCGCAGCATGTTGTCGACCACCGACGGGATGAACGACGGCTCGGCGCGCGGGCGGCCGATGCCTTCGATACGGCTGCCGCAGCTGCCGATCAGGGTGCGATCGCCGTGGTGGAAGCAGTCATAGAACACCGAATTTTCCGGATCGACCACCGTCAATTGGGTGTCGTGCCCCTGATAGCGGATGTAGCGCCCCAGCGTGGCGGAGGTGCCGCCGGTGCCGGCGCTCATCACGATGTGTTTCGGCACCGGGAAGGGTTCGCGCGCCATCTGGCGGAAAATGCTGTCGGCGATGTTGTTGTTGCCGCGCCAGTCGGTGGCGCGTTCGGCGTAGGTGAACTGATCCATATAGTGGCCGTTCAGCTCTTTCGCCAGCTGTTCGGAGGCGGCGTAGATCTGGGCGGCGTGATCGACGAAGTGACAGCGGCCGCCGTAAAAGGCGATCTGCTCCACCTTGCGGCGCGCGGTGCAGGATGGCATCACCGCGATGAACGGCAGGCCGATCAGACGAGCGAAGTAGGCTTCGGACACCGCGGTGCTGCCGGAAGAGGCCTCGATGATGGTGGTGTTCTCGGTGATCCAGCCGTTGCACAGCCCATAAAGGAACAGCGAGCGCGCCAGGCGGTGTTTCAGGCTGCCGGTCGGGTGGGTGCTCTCATCCTTCAGATACAGGCAGATGCCGGGAAACGCCGGCAGGTTCAGGCGAATCAGGTGCGTATCGGCGGAGCGCTGAAAATCCGCTTCTATTTCACCGATAGCATATTTTACCCAAGAGTTTGTCATGATTTGGCCTCAAAATAGGGGGCTGGTTTATGGCGTAGCATAGCCTGTCGGCAGGAAAAAAGGATTGCCATTTTTCCTGTTTAATCGCCTAATGAGAGAAAATTTTTCTCCTGGTGGCCGCTATGTTAGATAAAACAGACCGTAAGCTGCTGTGCATGCTGCAGCAAGATTGCACCCAGTCGCTGCAGGCGCTGGCCGATGCGGTCAATTTGACCTCGACGCCGTGCTGGAAACGGCTGAAGCGCCTGGAAGACGAGGGCTATATCCGCGGCCGGGTGGCGCTGCTGGATAACGAAAAGCTCGGCCTGGGGCTGACGGCGTTCGTGCTGATCAAGACCCAGCAGCACAGCAGCGAGTGGTATCAGGCGTTTGTGCAACTGACCAGCCAGATGCCCGAGGTGCTGGCGTTCTACCGCATGGCGGGGGAGTACGACTATCTGATGCAGGTCGAAGTGGCGGACATGAAAAGCTACGACGGCTTTTATAAGCGCCTGGTGAACGGCGTACCGGGCCTCATCGATGTCACCTCGAGCTTTGCCATGGAAAAAATCAAATACACCACCGCGCTGCCGGTGCCGGAGTGAAAAGTTCACCGGACGGGCGGCTCAACGGTGGTATCCTGCTCTGCTGAAGCAGAAAAAGAGACAAATCCCATAAAACCCTGGAATCAAACTGCGTGAGATTATTTGCTCAAATCGGCTGGTACTTCCGCCGGGAGTGGCGCCGCTACCTCGGGGCGGTGGTGCTGCTGATCGTCATCGCCATCCTGCAACTGCTGCCGCCTAAGCTGGTCGGCATCATCGTGGACGGCGTCACCGAAAAACAAATGTCTACCGGCGTGCTGATGGCCTGGCTCGGGCTGATGATCGGCACCGCGATCGTCGTTTACCTGCTGCGCTATGTGTGGCGGGTGTTGCTGTTCGGCGCCTCCTACCAGCTGGCGGTCGAGCTGCGCGAAAACTTTTACCGCCAGCTCAGCCGGCAAAACCCGGCGTTCTACCTGCGCCACCGCACCGGCGATCTGATGGCGCGCGCCACCAACGACGTGGACCGCGTGGTGTTCGCCGCCGGCGAAGGCGTGCTGACGCTGGTGGATTCGCTGGTGATGGGGTTGGTGGTGCTGGTGGTGATGAGCACCCAAATCAGCTGGCAGCTGACGGTGTTGGCGTTGATCCCGATGCCGCTGATGGCGATCGCCATCAAATATTACGGTGACCAGCTGCACCAGCGCTTTAAATCGGCACAGGCGGCGTTTTCCAGCCTGAACGATCAGGCGCAGGAAAGCATGACCAGCATCCGCATGATCAAGGCCTTTGGGCTGGAAGATCACCAATCCAACCGCTTCGCCGAGGTGGCGGCGCAGACCGGCGCCAAGAACATGCACGTGGCGCGGGTGGATGCGCGCTTCGATCCGACCATTTATATCGCCATCGGCGCCTCTAACCTGCTGGCCATCGGCGGCGGCAGCTGGATGGTGGTGAACGGATCGCTGACGCTCGGGCAGCTGACCAGCTTTGTGATGTATCTCGGCCTGATGATCTGGCCGATGTTGGCGCTGGCCTGGATGTTCAACATCGTCGAACGCGGCAGCGCGGCCTATAGCCGCATCCGCAGCCTGCTCGACGAGGCGCCGGCGGTGCAGGACGGCCCGCAGGCGTTGCCGGCCGGCCGCGGCGTGCTGGACGTGGATATCCGCGCGTTCCACTACCCGGAAAACCCGCATCCGGCTCTGCATGACGTGGCGCTGACGCTGAAGCCGGGGCAGATGCTGGGGCTGTGCGGGCCGACCGGCGCCGGCAAGTCGACGCTGTTGTCGCTGATCCAGCGCCAGTTCGACGTCGACCAAGGGCAGATCCGCTATCACGGCCTGCCGTTGCCGCAGGTCAAACTCGACGACTGGCGTTCGCGGCTGTCGGTGGTGAGCCAGACGCCGTTCCTGTTCTCCGATACCGTGGCGAACAACATCGCGCTGGGCCATCCGGGGGCGACGCAGGCGCAGATTGAACAGGCGGCGCGGTTGGCCAGCGTCCATGAGGACATTCTGCGGCTGCCGCAGGGCTATGACACCGAAGTGGGCGAACGCGGCGTGATGCTGTCGGGCGGGCAGAAACAGCGTATCTCCATTGCGCGTGCGCTGCTGCTGGATGCGGAGATCCTGATCCTCGACGACGCGCTGTCGGCGGTGGACGGCCGTACCGAACACCAGATCCTGCACAACCTGCGCAGCTGGGGGCAAGATCGCACGGTGATCATCAGCGCGCACCGGCTGTCGGCCTTGACCGAGGCCAGCGAGATCCTGGTGATGCAGCACGGCGGCGTTGCGCAGCGCGGCGATCCGGCGGCGCTGGCGGCGCAGCCGGGCTGGTATCGCGATATGTACCGTTATCAGCAGCTGGAAGCGGCGCTGGACGAAGCGCCGGAAAACGGCGAGGAGGCGTTGGCCGATGAATAAAGTGCAAAAGCTGTGGCCGACGCTGAAGCGGCTGCTGGCCTATGGCTCGCCGTACCGCAAACCGCTGGGGCTGGCGGTGCTGATGCTGTGGATCGCGGCGGCGGCGGAAGTCGCCGGGCCGATCCTGGTGAGCTATTTTATCGATAACTACGTTGCCAAAGGGCAACTGCCGCTGACGATCGTCGGCGGGCTGGCGGCGGCTTATATTCTGCTGGAGCTGCTGGCGGCGGCGCTGCACTACTTCCAGGCGCTGCTGTTCAACCAGGCGGCGGTGGGGGTGGTCCAGCGGCTGCGCACCGACGTGATGGACGCCGCGCTGCGCCAGCCGCTCAGCGCCTTCGACACGCAGCCGGTCGGGCAATTGATCTCGCGCGTCACCAACGACACTGAGGTGATCAAGGATCTGTACGTGATGGTGGTCTCCACGGTGCTGAAAAACGCCGCGCTGATCGGCGCCATGCTGGTGGCGATGTTCAGCCTCGACTGGCGCATGGCGCTGGTGGCGGTCTGCATCTTCCCGGCGGTGTTTGTGGTGATGGGCATCTATCAATACTACAGCACGCCGATCGTGCGCCGGGTGCGCAGCTATCTGGCGGACATCAACGACGGTTTCAACGAAGTGATCAACGGCATGGGCGTGATTCAGCAGTTCCGCCAGCAGGTGCGCTTCGGCGAACGCATGAGCGCCGCCAGCCAGTCGCACTATCTGGCGCGCATGCAGACCCTGCGGCTCGACGGTTTCCTGCTGCGGCCGCTGCTCAGCCTGTTTTCGGCGCTGGTGCTGTGCGGGCTGCTGATGCTGTTCGGCTTCAGCGGCGAGGGGGTGATTGGCGTCGGCGTGCTCTACGCCTTCATCAACTACCTGGGGCGCCTGAACGAACCGCTGATCGAGCTCACGTCGCAGCAGTCGATCCTGCAGCAGGCGGTGGTGGCCGGTGAACGCATTTTCGAGCTGATGGATCGCAGCCAGCAGAGTTACGGTGCCGACGATCGTCCGCTGGCCGGTGGCCGCATCGACATCACCGATCTGAGCTTCGCTTACCGCGCGGACAAAAAGGTGCTGCAGCACATTTCGCTGGCGGTGCCTTCGCGCGGTTTTGTGGCGCTGGTCGGGCATACCGGCAGCGGCAAGAGCACCTTGGCCAACCTGCTGATGGGCTATTACCCGGTCAGCGAGGGGGAAGTGCGTCTCGATGGCCGCCCGATATCCAGCCTGTCGCACCGCACGCTGCGCCAGGGCGTGGCGATGGTGCAGCAGGATCCGGTGGTGATCGCCGATTCGGTGCTGGCCAACGTTACGTTGGGGCGCAACATCGAGGAAGACGCCGTGTGGCAGGCGCTGGAAACGGTGCAGCTGGCGGATCTGGTGCGCGGCTTCCCGCAGGGTATTCACACCCGGCTGGGGGAGCAGGGCAATAACCTGTCCGTCGGGCAGAAACAGCTGCTGGCGATGGCGCGGGTCTTGGTGCAGGCGCCGCAGATCCTGATCCTCGACGAGGCGACCGCCAATATCGATTCGGGCACCGAACAGGCGATCCAGCGCGCGCTACGTGCGATCCGCGAGCACACCACGCTGGTGGTGATCGCCCACCGGCTGTCGACTATTGTCGATGCCGACTCCATCCTGGTGCTGCATCGCGGCCAGGCGGTAGAGCAGGGCAACCATCAGCAGCTGCTGGCGCAGCAGGGGCGCTACTACCAGATGTACCAGCTGCAGCTGGCGGGCGAGCAGCTGGCGGAAGCGGTGCGCGAAGAGAGCCAACCCGCCTGAGCATGGGCCGCGATCGCGGCCCTTCTTTTTTTCCCCACGCACCACAAGCAGGCAACCCGCCTGCGCCATGCCCCCTTTCTGCACTTTTTCGACGCGATGCGCACCAAATCAGTGCGCGATATTTAATCAATTCAGGGTATCGGTATGGCGCCGCGGCCTGATGGTGCCCGCGTTCCCGCTAATCCGCTGAATCGTCATGCAAAATCAAATCTGGCACAGGCCTTGCTACATATGACGCGTACCAGGGGTGAGTTTGGGCTTAATTCGTGGAGGGGCAATATGAAGCTGGTGACCGTGGTAATCAAACCGTACAAGCTGGAGGACGTGCGCGAGGCTCTGTCCTCCGTGGGCATTCAGGGGTTGACCGTAACCGAAGTGAAGGGCTTTGGCCGCCAGAAGGGGCACGCCGAGCTGTATCGCGGCGCCGAATATAACGTCAACTTCCTGCCCAAGGTCAAAATCGACATCGCCATCGCTGACGATCAGTTGGATGAAGTGGTTGATGTGATTAGCAAAGCCGCCTACACCGGCAAAATCGGCGACGGCAAAATTTTCGTTGCCGAGTTGCAACGCGTGATCCGCATTCGCACCGGCGAAACCGACGAATCGGCACTGTAACCGCGAACTCAGTTAAGTGATGGGGATGGATTGATAATGAAAAGACTGTTATCCATGTTGGGCCTGAGTTCGGTAACCCTGGTTCCTTCTTTGGCCCTGGCCGCCCCGGCGGTCGCTGATAAGGCCGACAACGCCTTTATGATGATCTGCACCGCGTTGGTGCTGTTCATGACGCTGCCGGGCATCGCGCTGTTTTATGGCGGCCTGCTGCGCGGCAAAAACGTGCTGTCGATGCTGACGCAGGTCACCGTCACCTTCGCGCTGGTCTGCGTGCTGTGGGTGCTGTATGGCTACAGCCTGGCGTTCAGCGAGGGCAATGCGGTGTTCGGCGGGTTCGAAACGGCGATGCTGAAAGGCATCGGCATCGACAGCGTCACCGGCAGCATCAGCCAGATGATCCACGTCGCCTTCCAGGCGTCCTTTGCCTGCATTACCGTGGCGCTGGTGGTGGGCGGCTTCGCCGAACGCATTCGCTTCTCGGCGGTGCTGATCTTCGCGATAGTGTGGTTTACGCTGTCCTATCTGCCGATCGCGCACATGGTGTGGGGCGGCGGCTACCTGGCCACCGACGGCGCATTGGACTTCGCCGGCGGCACCGTGGTGCACATCAACGCCGCCAGCGCCGGGTTGGTCGGTGCCTACCTGATCGGCAAGCGTGCCGGCTTCGGTAAAGAGGCCTTCAAACCGCACAACCTGCCGATGGTGTTTACCGGGGCGTCCATCCTGTATATCGGCTGGTTCGGCTTTAACGCCGGCTCCGCCAGCGCGGCCAACGGCATTGCGGCCCTGGCATTCCTCAACACCGTGGTCGCCACCGCGGGCGCCATTCTCTCCTGGACCTTCGCCGAATGGGTGCTGCGCGGCAAGCCTTCGCTGCTGGGCGCCTGCTCCGGCATGATCGCCGGGTTGGTTGCGGTGACGCCGGCGGCGGGCACCGTGGGCGTGGGCGGGGCGTTGATCATCGGCCTGGTGGGCGGCGTCGCCGGCCTGTGGGGCGTCGTGACGCTGAAGAAATGGCTGAAGGTGGACGACACCTGTGACGTGTTCGGCGTGCACGGGGTGTGCGGCATCGTCGGCTGCCTGCTGACCGGCGTGTTCACCGCCTCTTCGCTGGGCGGCACCGGCTACGCCGAAGGGGTGACGATGGGCCATCAGGTCTGGATCCAGCTGGTGAGCGTGCTGATCACCCTGGTGTGGTCGAGCGTCGCCGCCTTTATCGCCTTCAAGATCGCGGGCGCCATGGTGGGCCTGAGAGTACCGGAAGAGCAGGAACGCGAGGGGCTGGACGTCAACAGCCACGGCGAGAGCGCCTACAACCAATAAGACTCGAAGCAGGGCAGTGCGCTAAAGACTAAAATAATGATGAAGCCGAAAGGGGCGATGGAAACATCGCCCCTTTCTTTATGCTGCGGATCAGGCGTCGCGCTGGCGAATCACCCCTTCCTGCACGGTGGTGGCGACCAGGACGCCGTCGCGGGTGTAGATCTGACCGCGTACAAAGCCCCGTGCGCCGGAAGCGGAGGTGCTCTCCACCGCGTACAGCAGCCAGTCATCCATGCGGAACGGGCGATGGAACCACATGGAGTGGTCAATGGTGGCTACCTGCATGCCCGGCTCGAGGAAGCCGACGCCGTGCGGCTGCAGCGCGGTCGGCAGGAAGTTAAAGTCCGACGCGTAGCCCAGCAGGTATTGGTGGATGCGTTGATCGTTCGGCATATTGCCGTTGGCGCGGAACCAGACGTAGCGATGCGGTTCTTCCACGCTGCCTTTCAGCGGGTTGTGGAATTTCACCGGGCGCATTTCGATCGGCTTCTGGCCGATAAATTTTTCGCGCACTTTTTCCGGCAGCATATGCGCCAGCTTTTGGGCGATCTCTGATTCGGACAGCAGCCCTTCCGGAGGCGGCACGTCCGGCATCAGGTTCTGGTGCTCAAAACCTGCCTCCGGGCTCTGGAAGGAGGCGGTCATATAGAAGATAGGTTTGCCGTGCTGGATGGCGCTGACGCGGCGTGCGCTGAAACTGTTGCCGTCGCGCAGGGTTTCCACGTCGTAAACGATAGGCTTGCTGCTGTCGCCCGGGCGCAGGAAGTAGCTGTGGAACGAATGCACGCTGCGTTCGTCCGGCACCGTCTGCTTGGCGGCGTACAGCGCCTGGCCGACTACCTGCCCGCCGAACACCTGACGCAGCCCCAAGTCTTCACTCTGGCCGCGGAACAGCCCTTCTTCGATTTTCTCCAGATCCAGCAGATCGAGGAGGTTTTGCAATGCCTGGCTCATAAAGTTGTTACCTTTCTAATAATCATTTTGCGCAGTGTGCGGAATATCACGGCGCGGCGTCAACATCTTGCGTTATGGGGCCGATGAGAATGCTCTTAATAGTGGGCGCTTTGGACAGGCTAAGTGATTAATAGGTGGAGCAAAGTGGATTTGTCAGTGTTTTGTGCTAAGTTTAATAGGTACGGCGGTGAAAGCCACCAACATGTTGATAATAAAAAAGGAGACCGATCCATGAAACTCTGGCAAATCGTAGGCGGTGCCGCGGCACTGACGATCACGCTGGCAGGATGCGCGCAAAAGAGTGCTTATGTGCCTACACAGGCGGCCGGTAACCCGGCAGCTGCGCAAACGCAGATTCAGGGCCCGGCGGTGACAGGTTCGGTTAATATACGTCAGCGCATTGCGCTGCCGCCGGACGCAGTACTGACGGTCACCCTCTCTGACGCCTCGCTGGCGGATGCGCCGTCTAAAGTGATTGCACAGCGCGCGGTACGCACTGAAGGGCAACAGGCGCCGTTCAGCTTTACGCTGCCGTATAACCCGTCCGACATCCAACCGAATGCGCGTATCATTCTGAGCGCGGCGGTGACGGTCAAAGGGCGACTGATGTTTATTACCGACACCATCCAGGAAGTGGTCAACCGCAACGGCACCCGTGCCGATCTGCTGCTGGTTCCGGTTCAGGGTGTGCCGATTCAGGCTGCGCCAACCGCCATGCAGTAATCTTACTGCGGTACAGCAAGATGAAATCAACAGCCTTTGCGCTTCGGCCAAAGGCTGTTTTGTTTTACCAGCGCCAGCCGTAGCGATCGAAATCGACCGTGCTGTGCGGGCCGAAAATAATCCCCTCCGCCAGCAATGCCTGCCGCTGCCGTTGAAAATCCTCTCCCTGCTGCGATATCTGCCCGTGGCGGTTGATCACCCGGTGCCAGGGCAGCGTGCTGCCTTCCGGCAAACGCCGCAGCACGCCGCCGACCTGACGCGCGGCGCGCGGTGAACCGGCCAGCCGGGCAACTTCGCCGTAGGTGGTGACTTTGCCGTAAGGAATGGCGGCCACGATGTGGAATACCCGCCGGCTGAAAGAGGCGTCTTCTGGTTGCATGTTGCTGTTCCTGCGCGAGTCAAAACCCAGGCGGAGAGTGTGCCACAGCGCAGGTGGGTAAGAAAACAGCGGTTGGTCCCGGTTGGCTTGCTATTTGATAGGGCATCGCCGATAATGCCCACCGCTTCGGAGTACAGAAGCCGTCAATGGGGGCCCTGTTGGTTCTCCCGCAACACTAACTTGTGAACTCGGTCAGGTCCGGAAGGAAGCAGCCGCAGCAGGTGACGTGTGTGCCGGGATGTAGCTGGCAGGGTCCCCACCCATTTGTGCTAAGTGCATGATATCCATCATGTAACCCTCTGTTTTCGTGCATTGAAACGGCGGTGATACAACTTTCGTGTATCACTTAGGACGCTAATCAATGTCGCATCTGATGCTTTCCCGTCACGGGATCTGGTACTACCGTAGGGTCTACCTTACACCTCGGAAACGCCGTGAAATTCGTATTTCTCTTCGCACACGTTCCAAGCGTGAAGCTTTGCTCCGTGTGGAGAAATATCTCACCTCACAACCTTTCCACTGCGTTCCGCAGTCCATCCCGGCACACACTGCAACCCCGTCTGCTTCCTTCCAACAACCACAACAGAAAAAGCCTTTCAAGAGCCTGAAGAGCGAGCTTGATAAGTACACCAGGGCTAAAACAGGAGAGGTTGGTGAACGGGAAATACTGACGATCAATAGGTGCGTAAATGCATATCTGAATTCTACAAAAGAGCCTTTCAGCAAACGAAGCGCGGCGGCGTTTGTTGATGGCCTTGAAGGTTCAGCATCCACCAGAAACCGTTACATCAAAAAGAACTCGGCGTTTTTCAAATGGCTTTCAACTCGCACGGATGATGAGATTCGAAACCCATTTGAGGGGATGGGTGTTAAGGAAATAACCGCACCAATGGATCGCCGTCCAGCATACACGCTCAACGATCTGAAACGATTGCACATTGCTTTACATGGCGTGAAGGATTGGAAGCGGTGGATCATTCTGATTGGTCGCTATTCGGGGATGAGGCAGAATGAGATCTGCCAGCTTTACCACAATGACATGATGAAAGTTGACGGAGTTTGGTGCTTCCGTGTTGATAACTTGAATCCGAATCAGACGCTTAAAACGGACAGTTCGCGCCGATTCGTTCCGATCAATTCGCAACTGCTGACACTTGGTCTACTTGATTTTATCAAAGAAAGAAAAGGACATCTGTTCCCTGAGCTAACATTGCATCTTGGGAGCTATGGTCACTATTTCAGCCGTTGGTTTACGAGGTTCAGAGGCAAGCATAGCTTGCCTGAATATCATTCACTGCGCCACTATGCCGCCACAACATTTAAACAGAATGGCTTCCCTGAACAGTTCGCCTCACAGGTGCTCGGACACTCGAACGCAACGATCACGTACAACCGATACGGGAAGGGGATTGCTGTTAGGACGCTCGTCGAGTTAATTGAGGTACTCTAAAAGTTATCTGGATAAGCAAATTCACGATGGTTCCAAAGGGGATAAATACGCTTCGAAAATCTTGAGTGCAAATCATAACCCCTTTAAATATAGAGGTTTTGTGATCCGTGTTGTTTTAGCGAGGTTTCCAAAAGTGATAGTCTGGAGATCATGCTAATGCACTATTGATGGGGTAGGATAATTATGCCAACTCGTAGAATCGCTTATGCATACTACGATCCTGATTGGATTAAAGGCGAGCATACGCTTCTCGCCCTCAAAAGGAATACTGTCGAGCCGCTTGCTTATTCACTGTCTATGAAAGGATATATTTTTTGTCCTTCTTGCTATGAACATATAACTCGAGTGCCTGCCGATCCTGACAAGGGCATGACTACGAATGAAGTTCCGGCCTATTACAAACACCTTAAAGATGATAATGCGCCTTTCTGTAGTTTGAGATGTGGCCCCATTCAGTACAAAAAATATGCATCTCAAGAGGATGCAAAAAAAGCCGTTGAAGATGAAGAGATTATAGTCATAAGCGGTTTTCTCGAGTCTCGTCCTGATAACAATCCAAGGATCGATTCTGAGGGCAGCGAGGTACCTGTCGATTCTCATTTTGAGAGAAAAAATGGCAAAGAGGTTTCATTGCCTATTTCCCGCCATCATGGTGAGTCTTTCAAGGTTCCGAGCCATGTAACTAGTGTCCAGTCTTTATGCGTTAATTTCGATCATAATTATTACCGTGAGATTTACCTTGTTGGCGCAGATGGTAAAGCAAAGCGCTACAGATTTTGTGACTCACTAAAAGAAATCAATGACATAACTGAGGGTTCTTCTGATCCAGCATTCTTTTTTGGTACGTTTTGGAAAATTGAGACGTTTACAGGCCATAGTAATGTCTGGTTAAAGATCAACCAAGGAACATCATTTAGGGATTTCAGAGTACGTATCACTAATGATACCGCTGAAGGGAGAGGATTTTTTAATGATAAAAATCGTGGGAGGATAACTGTTTTTTATAGTCGAGTAGATGAGGTCGGCATGGGTTATATGACACCCCAGTTAGGGTGGGGGGAGGTGGCACTTTTGCCTGCAAAATATGATGATTTTTTAATCAGTGATTATGCGTCATCTCGTAAGGACAATCATTAATTTTCGATTGGTTGTGAGGAAATCGACAAGATTATAAGCCCTGCTGAAGCAGGGGTTTTTTTATGTGTAAAGCTGACCGATAAGGCGGCTTTGTTCGACCATACGTCAGGTATCTACAGAGCCAGGATTGTCTTGTGTCGCAGACTGTATCTCACTTTGTGTAGCAGATAAAGTCAGTTAACTAGCAAAAAACTCGCATGGGCGAAACCAGCTACTCTGCTGAAAATTGAAACAAATATTGATTTTGAAAGGTCGTCATTTGAGGGTGTAGATAAAAATCAGCTATGCGCGAGAACTGGAGTTTCACTGCCGGTTGGCTTAACAAACATCGCAGCATGTCAATGAGCTGGGAGAAAGCCAGTAAGAAAATAGATATGAAGCCGTAATGACTTTTCGATAATCACTTCTTGATTTTGTCATAATATTTATGTTGAAATCATGAAGTGAAACTACCAGAGAGACTTTCATGACCATGCCTTACTGTATCCTGCATACCGAAGCTGATTCAGATGTTGTACTTAATGGACTGGGCTTTTCAGAAAACGATATTCATGCTGCTCTGACATCTGCTTTGTACGAGCGCCGCAAATCCAGCAAGCTTCACCCAGCTGTCGATGCAGGGTTCCGTTTCTGGAGTGAAATGGTTGCCGCGACACGCCGTGTACTAATTGGTAAGGGTAACGGCTGGTCCCCTGAAGTGGTCAAGCGAATGGAAATGGTCGCTAACTCAGCGAGAGGGGTTAATCTGATTATCACCTCTGGTGATAGACACACCGGGCGTCCTGATGGATTGCCGAAAACCAAAAATGCCAAAGGTGAGGCAACGCGCTCGATTGTTCACAACAATCCTGGCACAGTTGATATGTTCCAGACGGATGCTTTGTATTCAGTCAAATCTGAAATCACTCCGATAGATAGCACTCGCACTTATATCGTCCTGTACTATTATGATGCGGCTAACAAAGAGGTTCGCTGCGAGGTGTCTTATCCGGTAGGAATGGTGAATCAGGACGGATTTGCCCGCGTAAGCGCATGGAGTGAGCGTATTATTTTGAGTCCTCTGCCATTTGAAGGTGCGGATATTTTCCCTGATGAGGATTTCAATGATGACATATCAATTACTGTTGAAAGCAAATGAGTAACCCTGTTGATGACGGTAAACGTCTTTTTAATCCATCCCGGCTCAAGCTGGCACGGATCAGACGCAAACTGACCCTAAAAGAACTGGCAGAAAAGATGGGACTTTCCAGCCGTATTGTAATTGAGTACGAAAAAGCCTATTGCCTATATGAACCCACGCCAGAGACGGTCCAGGCGTACGCCAGGGCTCTGAAATACCCAGAGTCCTTTTTTTTCGGGGATGATGTTGAAGCAATCGATCCACTGACGGTTTCATTCCGTTCTTTGCGCACGACAAAAGCCGCCGACCAGCATGCGGCAATTGGGGCTGGTGCGCTGGGAGTTATGCTGAGCGAGTATTTCAGCACCCGTTTCACCCTGCCGCAGCCTGAATTGCCGAATCTTCGCGGAAGTGAGCCTGAGATCGCTGCTCAGGCGGTGCGTGAAGCTTGGGGTATTGGCAAGAAGAGCATCACCAACGTTGTTCATCTTTTGGAGAAGCACGGCGTTAAGGTGTTCTGGCTCTCGGAGGAAACGGCGAGTATCGATGCATTTTCGTTCTGGAAAGATGATGTCCCTTACATCTTCCTGAACACTCGTAAATCAGGTGAACGCAGTCGTTTCGATGCGGCACATGAACTCGCTCACCTAGTGCTCCACCGTCATGGTGACGTCAAGGGGCAAGATGCAGAGCGTGAAGCGGATGCTTTTGCGTCAGCATTTCTGATGCCCCTGGAAAACGTGATGGCTGTTAAGATGACGTTGCCGACGTTCGACAAAATCGTGCAATTGAAATCGCTCTGGAAAGTCTCGGCGATGGCTCTGATTGTCAGAATGCGAAATCTGAACATGCTTACAGAATGGCAGTACAACAGTCTGATGCGCGATGCGACGGCAAAGGGGTATCGAACCGGTGAGCCGGGAGGAATTGAGCGTGAAAGATCGCTCATTATTGAAAAAATGATGACCGCTCTGGCTGGTAACGGCATTAATCTGACTCAATTGAGTGATGAGCTTAACGTGCCTCTTGATGAACTGAGTAGCCTGCTTTACGGTGTGGCGGCAATTAGTGGTGGTAATAGCGGAACATCAAGCTCACTGTCAAAGGCCTCTCTCCGTCTGGTGTGAAAAGCTATAAGCCGTTAGAGACCGTCTTTAGCGGCTTATTATTGATCGCCAGTGGGCTTCCCGCAGTCATCCTTCTGAGCAATAACCTTCATTTTCAATGTTCGACGCACTCTTATCCGTAATTTACTCACTTTCGACCGTGTTGAAACTTTTGCTATACGGTGTAGTGGTCAACTAAAACTGGCCACCGCTTT
>NZ_KV792399.1:68794-160108 GCF_001808215.1 Serratia sp. HMSC15F11 | reverse complement strand
ACCCCTAATTGCAAAAAACTTTTCAAGCGCGCTTTTTTTCAACAAAAGGGCGAAAAAGCGACGAATTTATGTCACTTTTTCCGGCAAACAGCCATAAAAGCTGGCGATCACTGGAGTAAAATAGAAATAACGATGTCAGTAAGGACCCGCAGCCATGCCGCTAAATGCACAACAACAGGCCGCCCAACGCAATCTTTCTTATCTGCTCGCAGAGAAACTCGGCCAACAAATTCTGGCGGGCGATTATCAGGCCGGCAGCATCCTGCCCGGTGAAATGGAACTGGGTGAGCAATTCGGCGTCAGCCGCACCGCAGTACGCGAAGCGGTAAAGATGTTAGCCGCCAAAGGCATGTTGTTGCCGCGCCCGCGCATCGGCACCCGCGTAATGCCGCAAAGCCAATGGAATTTTCTCGATCAGGATTTACTGACCTGGTGGATGACGCGGGAAAACTTCGATCAGGTGATGCAACACTTCCTTATCCTGCGCACCTCTCTGGAGCCGCAGGCCTGCGCGTTGGCGGCAAACCACGCCAGCCCGCAGCAAACCAAGCTGCTGGCGGAGCTGATGGCGGAAATGCGCGCGCTGCATACCCAGTTTGATCGCGAGCGTTGGATCCAGGTCGATACCCAATTCCACCAGCTCATCTACGAGGCCAGCGGCAACCCGTTCCTGACCTCGTTCGCCAACCTATTCAGTTCGGTGTACCAAAGCTACTTCCGCGCCATCACCGGCAATGAAGTGATCAAGCTGCGCCATCATCAGGCTATCGTCGATGCGATACTCGCCGGGGACAGCGCCGGCGCGCTCGTCGCCTGCCAGGTACTGCTGAAAGAGAAAGACTAGACACGCTCCCCGCTTATATATAGAAGAAAGAGACGAGGGACAGACGACCATTTAACCAGGACCGACCATGACCCAATCCGCGCGCAGTATGGCAGGACTACCGTGGATCGCCGCAATGGCGTTCTTTATGCAGGCGCTGGACGCCACTATCCTTAACACCGCGCTGCCGGCTATCGCCCAAAGCCTGGGGCGTTCACCGCTGGCGATGCAATCGGCCGTCATCAGCTACACGCTGACGGTGGCGATGCTGATCCCGGTCAGCGGCTGGCTGGCGGACCGCTTCGGCACCCGCCGCGTGTTCATCTTCGCCGTGACGTTATTCACCCTTGGCTCGCTGCTGTGCGCCCTGTCCCCTACGTTGAGCGTGCTGGTCACCTCTCGCGTGCTGCAAGGCATCGGTGGCGCGATGATGATGCCGGTTGCACGGTTGGCGCTGCTGCGCGCCTACCCGCGCAGCGAACTGCTGCCGGTGCTGAACTTCGTCACCATGCCCGGCCTGGTCGGGCCGATTCTCGGGCCGCTGCTGGGCGGCTGGCTGGTCACCTACGCCACCTGGCACTGGATTTTCCTGATCAATATCCCTATCGGCCTGCTCGGCATCTTCTATGCGCGCAAGTACATGCCGGACTTCACCACGCCCAAGCGCCGCTTCGATTTCCTTGGCTTCATGCTGTTCGGCCTGAGCCTGGTGCTGATCTCTACCGGGCTTGAGCTGTTTGGCGAGCGGGTGCTGGCGAGCTACGTTTCGCTGGGTATTCTGCTCAGCGGCTTCGTGATGCTGTTCGGCTATATCGCGCACGCACGCCGCCATCCTCAGCCGCTGATCGGTCTCGACCTGTTCAAAACCCGCACCTTCTCGGTCGGTATCGCCGGCAACGTCGCCTCGAGGCTGGGAACTGGCTGCGTGCCGTTTTTAATGCCGCTCATGCTGCAGGTGGGATTCGGCTATACGGCGATCGTCGCCGGCTGCATGATGGCGCCGACCGCCATCGGCTCGCTGATGGCGAAATCCACCGTCACTCAGGTGCTGCGCTGGTTCGGCTACCGTAAAACGCTGGTCGGCATCACCGTTATCATCGGGGTACTGATCGCCCAGTTCGCCCTGCAAAGCCCGGGCATGCCGCTGTGGCTGATGATCCTGCCGCTGTTCGTGCTGGGCATGGCGATGTCCACCCAGTTCACCGCCATGAACACCATCAGCCTGGCGGATTTGAACGACGCCAACGCCAGCGCCGGCAACAGCGTCCTGGCGGTCACCCAGCAGCTGTCCATCAGCTTCGGCGTGGCAATCAGCGCAGCGGTGCTGCGTTTTTACGAATCCCTGTCGTTAGGCACCATGATCGACCACTTCCACTACACCTTTATCACCATGGGGATCGTCACCGTGGCGTCGGCGCTGGTGTTTATGTTGCTGAGAAGGAAGGATGGCCGCAATTTGATCAGCGGCCAGGAAAGCAAGAAAGAAGCGAAGGCGGCGAGTTAACGGCGGCCCACCGAGGCGCGCTCCACCAGCTCGGGCGTCAGCACCAGCACCTGGGGCGCACGCTCCGGGTTTTGCAGGCGGTTGATCAGTGCATCGATCGCCAGTTCGCCCAGCGAATCCTTCGGCTGATGAATGGTGCTCAGCGGCGGCGCCAGATAACGCGCCAACTCAATGTCATCGTAGCCCATCACCGCCATATCCTGCGGCACGGAAAGCCCGGCCTGATACAGCGCCTGATAAACGCCCACCGCCACCGCGTCGTTACCGGCGAACACCGCATGCGGCGGCTCGTCCAGCGTCAGCAGTTGGCGCATGGCGTTCACGCCGCCCTCAAACTCAAAGTCGCAATGCACTTCATACCCTGGCGGAACCGGCAGTCCGGCGCGCCGCATCGCGTTGCGATAGCCTTCCAGTCGGTGACGAGCGGTGGTTTTATCCTGCGGGCCGGCGATGCAGGCGATCTTGCGGTAGCCGCAGGCGATCAGATGATCGGTCGCCATCTCGCCGCCCAGCAGCGAGTTATCCTGAATAATGTCGTTGGCGCCCTCGAACGGCGCCCAGTCCATCATGACGATCGGCAGTGACGGGTAGCGGCTCAGGGCATCTTGCGATGGCCGGTGGTTTTCGGTGCACATCAGCAGCAAACCGTCGACGCGCTTTTGCAACAGCGTCTCCATGCTGCGGTTCATGCGCGCGGCGTCTTCTTCGGTGTTGCACAGGATCAGGCTGTAGCCGCGTTCATAGCAGCTGCGCTCCACGCCGCGCACCACTTCGGCATAAAACGGGTTGTTACTGGCGGTCACCAGCATGCCGATGGTGCGCGTCTGATTGAGCTTCAGGCTGCGCGCCAGCGCGGAAGGCGCATAGTTCAGCTGTTCCACGGCCGCCATGACCTTGTCGCGCACGCTGTCGCTGACAAAGCGATTGTTGTTGACCACATGCGAAACGGTAGAGGTTGAAACGCCCGCCAGGCGGGCGACATCTTTCATGGTGGCCAAAGGATCACCCCTGCTGCTGCAAGAAGGCGTCGATCTCTTCACGCCACGGCACCGAAGGCTGCGCGCCAGGGCGGGTCACGGCGATAGCCGCCGCGGCATGGGCGAAACGCACCGCGTCGGCCATGATCTTGCCTTCCAACAGGGCAGTGACCAGCGCACCGTTAAAGGTATCGCCGGCGGCGATGGTATCCACCGCTTGCACCTTGAAGCCGGGCACCAGTTTGCCGTTGCCGTTTTCGCTCAGCCACACGCCGCGGCTGCCAAGGGTGATGATCACCGTCGCGATACCCTTGTCGTGCAGCGCCTGCGCCGCGCGCGCCGCATCGGCGTCGTTGTCCACGGCGATGCCGGTCAGGCGCTGGGCTTCAGTTTCATTCGGGGTGATCATATCGATCATGCCCAGCAGCTCGTCCGGCAGCTCACGCGCCGGGGCCGGGTTGAGGATCACCTGCGTGTGATTCTGCTTCGCCAAGCGGGCGGCGGCGATCACCGTCTCCAGCGGCGACTCCAACTGCATCAGCAAAGCGTCGGCATCGATCACTTTTTGTTGGTAGCGCGCCAGGTAATCCGGCGTCACTGCGGCGTTGGCGCCGGCATCGATGCCGATCACGTTCTCGCCTTCGGCGTTGACGAAGATCAGCGCCACGCCGGTGGTGCTGTCGGCAATGGCTTCAATCGGTTGGGTATCAATGCGATCGCTCGCCAGCTGCCGGCGGACACGTTCGCCGATGTCGTCGGCGCCCACGCAGGCGATAAAGGCGATCTCCGCCCCGCTGCGCCCGGCCGCTACCGCCTGATTCGCGCCCTTGCCGCCAAACGCCACCTTATACTGTTTCCCGATCACCGTTTCGCCCGGGTGGGGGAACTGTTCAATATTGAGTATATGGTCGGCATTGATGCTGCCAAGAACCACCAGCTTACCTGTTTCCATCGCATTGATTCCTGAATTGCGCGCCATCGTAAACGCCCCGTTCCGATGGCGCTGGTATGACTTACTGAGTGACCAGTTTCAAATCGACCGGAATGGTCGCCGGCACTTTTTCGCCTTTCAGCACTTTATCGGCGGTTTCCACACCGATCACGCCGATCTGATCGGGACGCTGCGCCACGGTCGCCGCCAGCTTGCCGCCTTCGACCGCTTTCACGCCGTCGGCGGTGCCGTCGAAGCCTACCACGATCACGTCGGTTTTACCGGCGGTTTGCAGCGCGCGCAGCGCACCCAGCGCCATTTCATCGTTCTGAGCGAACACCGCCTGCACATCCGGGTGCGCGGTCAGCAGGTTCTGCATCACGTTCAGGCCCTTGGTGCGATCAAAGTCGGCCGGCTGGCTGGCCAACAGTTTGAATTTATTCTGATCCAGCGACTGTTTGAAGCCTTCACCGCGTTCACGCGCGGCAGAAGTGCCGGCGATGCCTTCCAGCTGAATCACCTTGGCATCGGCACCCACTTTCTTGGCGATGAAGTCGCCGGCCATTTTGCCACCCACGCGGTTATCCGAAGCGATGTGGCTCACCACGTCACCCTTGCTCGCCACGCGGTCCAGCGTAATGACCGGGATCTTAGCCTGGTTGGCCATCTTGATAGCGTTGCCTACCGCATCGGAGTCGGTCGGGTTGATCAGCAGCAGCTTGGGCGCGCGCACCATCAGATCCTGCACGTTGGCCAGCTCTTTCGCCGGGTTGTTCTGGGAATCCAGCACCACCAGGTTGTAGCCCAGCTTGTTGGCCTCTTGCTGCGCACCGTCCTTCATCGAGACGAAGAACGGGTTGTTGAGGGTGGACACCACCAGCGCGATGGTGTCTTTGGCCATGGCATTGGCGCTCAGGGTGGCGCTCAGCGCGATGGCGGAAGCTAAGGTTGCCAGTTTTTTCATTTTCATCATCGTGATTCCTGTAGGGGGAGGTTACTTGTTGCTTTTGTTATCTACCAGAACCGCCAGCAGTATCACCACTGCCTTCACGATCATTTGGTAGTAGGAAGAAACACCCAGTAAATTCAGGCCGTTGTTCAGGAAGCCGAGGATCAGCGCCCCGATCAGCGTGCCAACGATGCGGCCCTTGCCGCCGGCCAGGCTGGTACCGCCCAGCACCACGGCGGCGATGGCGTCCAGCTCATAGCCGGTGCCGGCGGTCGGCTGCGCCGACGACAGGCGCGCCACTTCAATCACCCCGGCCAGCGCCGCCAGCAGGCCACACAGCGAGTAAACGATAATCTTCACTTTATCGACGCTGATGCCGGAGAGGCGGGTCGCCGCTTCGTTGCCGCCCAGGGCATAAATATAGCGGCCCAGGCGCGTATGATGCAGCATATACCAGGCGGCGATGAACACGATCGCCATGATCCAGATCGGCGTGGGCACGCCCAGCGGGCGGCCGATGCCGAACCAGCCGAAGGTGTCGGCCACGTCGGTGAAACCGGTGTTGACCGGGCTGCCGTTGGTGTACACCATGGTGACGCCGCGCAGCAGCAGCATCATCACCAGCGTGGCGATAAAGGCCTGCACTTTGCCTTTGGCGACGATCACCCCGGTGCAGGCGCCAACCGCGGCGCCCAGCGTCAATGCCGCCGCCACCGCCACCAGCGCGTTGACCTCAAAGCCGACGATCGACGCCGCCACCGCGCCGGTCAGCGCCAGCAGCGATCCCACCGACAGATCGATGCCGGAGGTGAGGATCACCAGCGTCATCCCCACCGCCATGATGGCGTTCACCGAGGTCTGCTGCAGAATATTGAACAGGTTGTTCAGGGTGAAGAAGTTCGGGCTCATGGAAGAGACCACGGCGATCAGCACCAGCAGCGCAATCAACGACTTCTGCTCTAACAGCCACTCTTTACTGAACCAGCGCTTAGCTGCGATAGTCTGGGAACTCATATCTGATTACTCCTGCTTTACGCCGTATTGCTTGCCGACGGCTGCCGCCATCAACGCTTCCTGGGTGGCCTGTTCAATCGGGAACTCGCCGCTGAGATGCCCTTCGTGCATCACCAGAATGCGATCGCTCATGCCCATCACCTCCGGCATTTCCGAAGACACCAGAATGATGCTCAGCCCTTCCTGCTTGAACTGGTTGATTAACTGATAGATCTCTTTTTTGGCGCCGACGTCGACGCCGCGCGTCGGCTCATCGAGGATCAGCACCTTCGGTCGGGTCATCAGGCCGCGGGCGATCGCCACTTTTTGCTGATTGCCGCCGGAAAGCAGACCGATCGGCTGCTCCATCGACGGCGTTTTGATATTGAACAGCCGGATGAAATCCCCCACCGCCTGCCGCTCGTCAGCCTGTTTCAGGCTGCCGTCGGCGCGGCTGAAGTAGCGCAGCGCGGTCAGCGACATGTTTTCCTTCACCGACATGCCCAGCACCAGGCCGTCGCGCTTGCGGTCTTCCGAGATATAGACGATGCCGTTCGCCAACCCGTCCTGCGGCGAATGGGTGACCACGTCGCGGCCGTCCAGGCTGACGGTGCCGGCCTTGCGCGGGGCGGCGCCGTACAGGATTTTCATCAGTTCGGTACGCCCGGCGCCCATCAGCCCGGCCACGCCGAGGATCTCGCCGCGATACAGCGTAAAGCTGACGTCTTCAACGCCGGGGCCGGAAAGGTGGCTGACGTCCAGCCGTTTTTCCCCGCGCGGCAAATCCAGGCGCGGGTACTGCTCTTCCAGCTTGCGGCCGACCATCATCTCAATCAGCGAATCTTCCTGCAGCTCGCTCACCGGCCGCTCGGCGATAAACTGCCCGTCGCGGAATACGGTCACGTCGTCGCAGATTTCAAAAATCTCTTTCAGGCGGTGCGAGATATACACGATGCCGCGCCCTTCGGCCTTCAGCTCGTTGATCACCTTGAACAGCGAGGCAGTTTCGGTGTCGGTCAGCGCATCGGTCGGTTCGTCCATGATGATCACTTTCGATTCGAAGCTCAGCACCTTGGCGATCTCCACCATCTGCTGATCGCCGATCGACAGTTCGCCCACCAGCCGGTGGCTGCTGTAGCGCAGATTGAGACGCGCCAACAAGCGATCGGCCTCGGCGTACATGCGCTTCCAGTCAATGCGGCCGAAACGGTTGACGAACTCGCGGCCGAGGAAGATGTTTTCCGCAATCGTCAGCTGCGGGATCAGGTTCAGCTCCTGATGGATAATGCCGATGCCCGCTTCCTGCGAGTCCTTAGGCCCGTTGAACGCCACCTCTTTACCGAGAAAATACTGGCTGCCGGCGTCTTTCTGGTAGATGCCGGTCAGCACTTTCATCATGGTGGACTTACCGGCGCCGTTTTCTCCCACCAGCGCCATCACCTTGCCGGGATAGACGCTGAGGGCAGCGCCGGAAAGCGCCTTCACGCCGGGAAAGGCTTTATCAATCCCTTTCAGTTGCAGTAAAGGTTGCATACGCGCCTCAGAAAGTTACGCCGGCGCACAGGATCACGTTCGCGTAAGGCGAACACTCCCCGCTGCGGATCACCGCCCGGCTGTGCCCGGTTTGTGCTTTAAACGCCTGATGGCTGATATAGCGCACGCTGATGGTATTACCCTGGCGTTGGCCCAGTGCGGTCAGTTCAGCCAACAGTGCCTCGTGGAGCGGCGGATTCTGTTTCACGATCTCTTCCGCCAGGATGGCGCTTTCTACCTGCATCTCTTGCGTGACCGCCGCGAACACCTGCAGGAAGGTCGGCACGCCCTGCGTCAGCGCCAGATCGATGCGCTGCGTTTCCGCCGGTATCGGCAGGCCCGCGTCGCACAGGGTGAGCTGGTCGGTATGCCCCAGCCGGGCAATCACGGCAGACACGTCGGAATTCAGTAATACGCCTTTTTTCATCTTCTCACTCCGCTAGCGAAACGTTTCGCTCTCTGAAGGAGTTTAAAAAAACGGCAGGGGAAGGCAACCGGGACAATGCAGAAGTGTGATCGTTATCGAAACGTTTCGTTCACGCGCGGACAAAGCACAAACAAAAGGGGCTCAGCCATGCTGAGCCCCTTATCAGGCGGGTTAGATCTCGACCTGCGTGCCGAGCTCGATGACCCGATTCGGCGGGATCTCAAACTGATCCGGCGCGCGCAGCGCATTGCGGCTCAGGGCGACGAACAGTTTACCGCGCAGGTAGAGGTACCACGGCCGCTTGGTGAGGATCAGCGATTCATGGGACATGAAGAACGAGGTCTCCGACATGCGGCACGGCAATCCTTCCAACCCGCAGCGGTGGAACACCTCCTCGACGTTCGGCGTTTCGCGCCAGCCGTAGCTTGCGACCACCCGCCAGAAGGTCGGCGACAGCTGTTCGATGGTCACCCGACGCACGTTGTGCACGTAAGGCGCATCCTCGGTGCGCAGCGTCAGCAGCACCACGCGCTCATGCAGCACCTTGTTGTGCTTCAGGTTGTGCAGCAGCGCAAAAGGAATGACGTTGGTGGCGCGCGACATGAACACCGCGGTACCCGGCACCCGCACCGGCGGCGATTTCTCCAGCGAGGCAATCATCGCCTCCAGCGAGTTGCCGTGCTCATGCAGGCGGCGCAGCAGGCGGAAGCGCTCGCTCTTCCAGGTGGTCATAATGATGAACATCACCAGCGCCAAGGTCAGCGGCAACCAGCCGCCGGAGAACAGCTTCAGGGCATTGGCGGAGAACATCGGCACGTCGATGATCAGCAAGATGGTCACGATGCCGATCGCCAGGAAGCGATTCCAGTGCCAGTTGTTGATCGCCACCGAGGTGACCAGAATGCTGGTCAGCACCATGGTGCCGGTGACGGCGATGCCGTACGCCGCCGCCAGATTGCTGGAGTGTTCGAAGCCGATGATCACCAGCACCACCGAGATGTACAGCGTCCAGTTGATCACCGGAATATAGATCTGGCCGGATTCCATTTCCGAGGTGTGAATGATGCGCATCGGCGACAGATAGCCAAGACGCACCGCCTGACGGGTCAGCGAGAAGACGCCGGAAATTACCGCCTGCGAGGCGATAACCGTCGCCAGGGTCGCCAGAATCAGCAGCGGGATCAGCGCCCAGTCGGGCGCCAACAGGAAGAACGGGTTTTTGATCGCCTCCGGGTTTTTCAGCAGCAGCGCGCCCTGGCCGAAGTAGTTGAGCACCAGCGATGGCAACACCACGGTGAACCAGGCCAGGCGAATCGGGAACTTGCCGAAGTGCCCCATATCGGCATACAGCGCCTCGACGCCGGTGATCGACAGCACCACCGCCCCCAGCGCGAAGAACGACACCTTCTTATATTCCATGAAGAAGTTGAGCGCCCATTTGGGGTTCAGCGCCTGCAGCACTTCCGGATTCGAAATGATGCTGCGCGCGCCCAGCACCGCCAACACGATGAACCACAGCAGCATCACCGGAGCGAACAGCTTGCCGACGCTGCCGGTACCGTGCTTTTGAATGGCGAACAGCAGCGTCAGCACCAGAATGGAGAGCGGCACGATATAGGCGTCAAGCGCAGGCGCGGCGATTTCCAGCCCCTCGATCGCCGACATCACCGAGATAGCCGGGGTGATCACCACCTCGCCATAGAAGAAGCTGCCGCCGATCAGGCCCAGTATCACCAGCACCGCGGTAGTGCGCGCCGAGGTGTTGCGCCCGGCCAGCGACATCAGCGTCAGAATACCGCCCTCGCCGGCGTTGTCCGCGCGCATCACGTAGGTGAGATATTTGAGGGAAACGATCACGATCAGCATCCAGAAAATCAGCGACAGGAAGCCGAAAACCACGTCAGGACGAACATCGAAGCCGTAATGGCCGGAGAAACACTCTCTCAGCGTATAGAGAGGGCTGGTGCCGATATCACCGTAGACCACGCCGATGGCCGCCAGGGTTACCGCCGATAAGGACTGCTTATGCTCTGCGCTCATAATTCGTTTCTTTATCAGAACATCCGTTAGCGATGCATCCGCATCAGGCAAAATACGGGCTCAAAGATCCGTCACGCCCACCAGAAAGCCGCACAGTATGCACCATTTATACGGCTTGCCTACCCTTATATCAGAGCCGAAAAATAAACAAAATGTGAACCGGATATCCGGCACAACTTAGAAAAATATTACTAATCAATAAGCTATACCACTAAAAATAATGGTGGTTTATCATCGGATTATCGACCAAGATTGGCTAACTCTCGGACAATGCGACAATTATATGACGCCATCATCCCTTCTGGCAGAACGAATTTCCCGCCTCAGCAGCGCGCTGGAGAGCGGTCTTTATGAGCGGCAAGAAGCGATCCGCCTGTGCCTGTTGGCGGCGCTGAGCGGCGAAAGCGTATTCCTGCTCGGCCCGCCCGGCATCGCCAAGAGCCTGATCGCGCGCCGGCTGAAGTTTGCCTTCCGCAACGCCCGCTCCTTTGAATACCTGATGACGCGATTTTCCACGCCGGAAGAGGTCTTCGGCCCGCTCTCTATTCAGGCGCTGAAAGATGAAGGGCGTTATCAGCGCCTGACCGCCGGCTATCTGCCGGAAGCGGAGATCGTGTTTCTGGACGAAATCTGGAAGGCCGGCCCGGCGATCCTCAACACCCTGCTGACGGCGATCAACGAACGGCGCTTTCGCAACGGCAACAGCGAAGAACCGATCCCGCTGCGCCTGCTGGTCACCGCCTCCAACGAACTGCCCGAAGCGGACAACAGCCTCGAAGCCTTATATGACCGCATGCTGATCCGCCTGTGGCTGGACAAGGTGCAGGATAAACAGAATTTCCGCTCGCTGCTGGTCAACCGCCAGAACGAGAGCCAAAACCCGGTGCCGGCGGCGCTGAGCGTCAGCGACGAAGAGTTTCTGCAGTGGCAACCGCAGATCGACAAGGTGGCGCTGCCGGAAGCCTGCTTTGAGCTGATTTTCCAGCTGCGTCAGCGGCTGGACGCGCTGGAACAGGCGCCGTACGTCTCCGACCGACGCTGGAAAAAGGCCCTGCGCCTGCTGCAGGCCTGCGCCTTCTTCAGCGGGCGCGACGCCATCGCCCCGCTCGACCTGATGCTGCTGAAAGACTGCCTGTGGCACGATCTCACCTCGCTGAAGCTGCTGCAACAGCAGATCGATCAGCTGCTGACCGAATCGGCCTATCAGCAGCAGTCGATGTTGATCCAGTTGCAACAAATCCATACCCGCTGGCTGCAGGATCAGCAACAACAAAGCGATCGGCAGGCCATCAGCCTGGTGAAAAAGGGCGGCATGTTCAGCCGCAAACCGCAATACGCACCGGCCACGCCGTTCGCCGGCGGCACTCTCACTCTGCTGCTGCAAAAACCGCTGCAGCTGCATGACATTCAGGTCAACCATCTGAGCATCGAGAGCAGCGTGCTGGATAACTGGCTGCAAAAAGGCGGCGACGTGCGCGCCAAGCTGAACGGCATCGGCTTCGCGCAGCCGATCGATTTGGAGGTCGACGACCAACTGCACCTGACGGTGCTGGACGTCAGCCGCCAGCCTTCGCTGCTGGCGCTGCCGGGCAAACAGGCCACCGCCACGCCGCAGGCGCTGCTGGATGAAATGGACGCGTTGGCCCAGCGCCTGGCGGAACAGCGCCGCGCCTTCAGCCAGCATCAGCCCTGTCTGTTCACCCCCGCCGCCGGCCTGGCCAAGATCGAAGCCAGTCTGCTGCAGGTGGCAGAGCAGGTTAAACAGCAACTGCAGCAAATGCGCGGCCAGTAACCATGCTCAGTCTGGAGACGCTCGATCTGCTGCTGGCGAGCACCGAAGGCGAGATGATCGAGGAGATGATCGTCGGCATGCTGGCGGCGCCGCAGCTGTCGGTGTTCTTTAAAAAGTTTCCGGCCATTCGCCGGGCGCTGGATCGCGATCTGCCACGCTGGAAACTGCAGCTCAAGGAGCGTCTGCAGGAGGCCATGGTGCCGCCGGCGCTGGCGCAGGAATTTTACCGCTACCAACAGTGCCAGCTGGAGAACAACACCCAGTTCTATCACAACCTCAACGACACGATGGAGCTGCTGCGCCAGCTGGTCTCGCCGTTTTATGAACAGGCGCGCGCGCTGGTGGACGCTGCCGATCTGCCCAACCATCCGCTGGACGACAGCTTTCAAACCCTGTTCCTGCAGCGCTGGCGCATCAGCCTGACGCTGCAGGCCACCATGCTGCACCACCAGCTGCTGGAACAAGAGCGCGAGCAGCTGATGGCGGAACTGCAGGAGCGCCTGGCGCTGAGCGGCGCGCTGGAGCCGCTGCTGTCGGAAAACGACACCGCCGCCGGCAGGCTGTGGGACATGAGCAAAGGCCAGCTGCAGCGCGGCGATTACCAACGGCTGGTGGAGTACGGCAACTTTTTGCAGCAGCAGCCGGAGCTGAAAAAGCTGGCGCAGCAGCTGGGCCGCAGCTATCAGGCCAAGGCAGTGCAGCAACAGGACGCGCAGCCCGAACCGTTCAGGGTCATGGTACAGGTGCCGGCCACGCTGCCGGAAGAAGTGAGCGGCATTCATCAAAGCGACGACATCCTGCGCCTGCTGCCGCCGGAGCTGGCGACGCTGGGGATTGAAGAGCTGGAGTTCGAGTTTTATCGCCGCCTGCTGGAAAAGCGGCTGCTGAGCTACCGCCTGCAGGGCGACGTCTGGCAGGAACAGATCCTGATCCGCCAGGTCACCCATCAGCAGCAGGATCAACAGCCGCGCGGGCCGTTTATCGTCTGCGTGGACACCTCAGGATCGATGGGCGGTTTCAACGAACAGTGCGCCAAGGCGTTCTGCCTGGCGCTGCTGCGCATTGCGCTGGCGGACAACCGCCGCTGCTACATCATGCTGTTCGCCAACCAGATCGTGCATTACGAACTCACCGCCGCCAGCGGCATCGAACAGGCGGTGCGCTTTCTCGGCCAGCAGTTTCGCGGCGGCACCGATCTGGCGGCCTGCCTGAACGCCACCGTCACCAAAATGGCGGAAAGCGGCTGGTTCGACGCCGATGCGGTGATCATTTCCGATTTTATCGCCCAGCGGTTGCCGGAGGAGGTAATAAAGAAGGTGAAACAGCAGCAGCAAAGCCACCAGCAGCGTTTCCATGCGGTGGCGATGTCCGCCTACGGCAAACCCGGCATCATGCGCATCTTCGATCATATCTGGCGCTTCGATACCGGGCTGAAAAGCCGTTTGATGCGCCGCTGGCGGCGCTAGGCGGTTAGAGCAGGCCTTCGACCGCCCCGCGCACTTCCGGCGACCACACGCCGCACTGCACCTGGCCGATATGCGACAGTTGCAACAGTAGCATCACCAAACGCGACTGGCCGATGCCGCCACCGATGGTCTGCGGCATATCGCCGCGCAACAGCGACTGGTGCCACTCCAGCTTCATGCGCTCTTCATCGCCGGTCAGGGCCAGCTGATGTTTCAGCGCGGCGGCGTCGACGCGGATGCCCATAGAGGACAGCTCGAAAGCATCCTGCAGCACCGGGTTCCACACCACGATGTCGCCGTTCAGGCCCACCAGGCCATCCGCCGCCGGCGTGGTCCAGTCATCATAATCCGGCGCCCGCACATCGTGCGATTTGCCGTGCGACAGCTTGCCGCCGATGCCGATCAGGAATACCGCGCCCAGCTCTTTGGCGATCGCCCGCTCGCGCCCTTTAGCGTCCAGATCCGGGTAGCGCTGCAGCAGGGTTTCGCTGTGCACAAAGTGGATCTGTTCCGGCAGGAACGGAGTCAGACCATGCTCGCGGCTGACTTCCGCCTCTGTCGCCTTGATGGCGGCGTAAATGCTGCGCACGGTGCTTTTCAGGTAGTCCAGGCTGCGCTCACCGTCGCCCATCACCCGCTCCCAGTCCCACTGATCGACGTACACCGAGTGGATAGGCGTCAGGCGATCTTCATCCGGGCGCAGCGCCTTCATATGGGTGTACAGGCCTTCGCCGGCGCCGAAATCGTAGCTACCCAGGGTTTTGCGTTTCCATTTCGCCAGTGAATGCACCACTTCGAAGGTGGCGTCCGGCAGGGTTTTGACCTTAACCTGCACCGCTTTCTCGCTGCCGGAGAGGTTATCCTGCGTGCCATCGCCCAAACGGCTGAGGATCGGGGCCTGCACTTCGATCAGACCGAGCTGTTGCTCCAGCTGGCGGGAGAAGAAGGATTTGACCTGGCTGATTTGTTGTTGTTTTTGGATAAACTGTTTTTTCATTGCCGTATCTCTTGTAAACCTGTCTCTGTTGCCATCGATTAAGCAACAAAATGATACGCCAATTCAATATCCACTAATCAATATTGCCTTTTCACTTTTAATCGTTCATTTTTACCCGGACAGAATTCAACAATCGTTAATTAATGGGGGATTAAATGGCGGAAATTTATCAGATCGATAATCTCGATCGCGGCATCCTCAACGCTCTGATGGACAACGCGCGCACACCGTACGCCGAACTGGCGAAAAACTTCGCCGTCAGCCCCGGCACCATTCATGTGCGGGTAGAGAAGATGAAACAGGCCGGGATCATCACCGGCGCGCGCATCGACGTCAGCCCCAAACAGCTGGGCTACGACGTGTGCTGTTTTATCGGCATCATATTAAAGAGCGCCAAAGACTATCCTTCGGCGCTGAAGAAGCTGGAAAGCCTGGAAGAAGTGGTGGAAGCCTATTACACCACCGGCCACTACAGCGTCTTTATCAAGGTGATGTGCCGATCAATCGACGCGCTGCAACAGGTACTTATCAACAAGATCCAGACCATCGACGAGATCCAATCTACCGAAACGCTGATCTCGCTGCAGAACCCCATTATGCGCACCATCGTGCCATAACCCGTCAAATTGCATACCCACATTATCCACAGGTAGATCCCAGTCGATTCACAGCGTACAATGCAGCCACTTTGAGTGAGAAGGTTGGGATCGTTGGTTCATGGCAGACATTACTCTGATCAGTGGCAGTACGCTTGGCAGCGCCGAATACGTGGCTGAACATTTGGCTGAAAAGCTGGAAGACGCGGGTTTCTCTACCGAGATGCTGCACGGCCCTGAACTGGATGAGCTGCCGTTGACCGGTCGCTGGCTGGTGGTCTCTTCCACGCACGGCGCCGGCGAACTGCCGGATAACCTTCAGCCGTTGCTGGAGCAGATCGCCGAACAACAGCCGGATCTTTCCGAGGTGCAGTTCGGCGCCGTCGGTTTGGGCAGTTCGGAATACGACACCTTCTGCGGTGCGATCAAGCAGATCGACGATCTGTTGATTGCCAGAGGCGCGAAAAGGATCGGCGATCGTCTTGAGATCGACGTGACCGAACATGAAATTCCCGAGGATCCGGCCGAGGAATGGGTAAAAAACTGGATTAATTTACTCTAATTTGCCTAAAGATCGTGCGATCGATTGTGGATAACTATACTTAAAAGCAGGGTAAAAGCCGTAGTTATCCCAATAACAACCGTAGTGCGCTTTTTGTCCTGTGCATAACAAGCCTTTTAGATCCCAGCTTATCTGCGTCGGGATCACCGATCATTCACAGCAAACGATCCTCCTTAATCTGCTGATCTTCATCGTGAATAGTCACTTATCCACAGAGGATCGCGATCCTAATAAGAGATCTAATAAAGAGATCTTTAAATAAAAAAGATCTTCTTTTAATTACCGACGATCCTGACCACTTGGTCGATCGTCTAAACTTGAGTAGAATCCCCCACCCCAGGGCAAATAACGATCGTTCGCAATACGGCGAGGTGCAGTTCCATGTTTTATCCAGATCAATTTGACGTCATCATCATCGGTGGTGGCCATGCAGGGACCGAGGCCGCCATGGCCGCGGCACGCATGGGACGTCAGACTTTATTATTGACACACAATATCGATACGCTGGGACAGATGTCTTGCAACCCGGCGATTGGCGGTATTGGTAAAGGGCATCTGGTTAAGGAAATTGATGCACTCGGCGGCCTGATGGCGACGGCGATCGACCATGCCGGCATCCAGTTTAGGATACTAAACGCCAGCAAAGGCCCAGCCGTTCGCGCCACGCGCGCTCAGGCGGATCGCGTACTGTATCGCCAGGCGATCCGTACCGCGTTGGAGAACCAGCCCAACCTGATGATCTTCCAACAACCCGTTGAGGATCTGATCGTCGAAAACGATCGCGTAGTGGGCGCCGTAACCCAAATGGGCCTGAAATTCCGCGCCAAGGCGGTGGTATTGACCGTAGGCACCTTCCTGGATGGCAAGATCCATATTGGCCTGGAGAATTACAGCGGCGGCCGCGCCGGGGATCCTCCTTCAATCTCGCTGTCGCAGCGTTTGCGAGAACTGCCGCTGCGCGTTAACCGCTTGAAAACCGGTACGCCACCGCGCATCGACGCCCGCACTATCGATTTCAGCGTACTGGCGCCACAACACGGCGATACGCCGGTGCCGGTATTCTCGTTCCTGGGCGATGCCAGCCAACACCCGGAACAAATGGCGTGCTACATCACCCATACCAATGAAAAAACCCATGACGTGATCCGCAATAACCTCGATCGCAGCCCGATGTATGCCGGGATCATCGAAGGGATCGGCCCACGGTACTGCCCGTCGATCGAAGACAAGGTGATGCGCTTTGCCGATCGCAACGCGCACCAAATCTTCCTCGAACCGGAAGGCCTGACCAGCAACGAGATTTACCCTAACGGGATCTCCACCAGCCTGCCGTTCGACGTGCAGATGCAGATCGTCCGTTCGATGGAAGGCATGCAGAACGCGCGTATTATTCGCCCTGGTTACGCCATCGAGTACGATTTCTTCGATCCGCGCGATTTGAAGCCGACGCTGGAAAGTAAATTCATTCAAGGGCTGTTCTTCGCCGGCCAGATCAACGGCACTACCGGGTATGAAGAAGCCGCTGCACAGGGCCTGCTGGCCGGTTTGAACGCCGGGCGCTTCGCCGACGAACAGGAAGGCTGGGCGCCACGTCGCGATCAGGCTTACCTGGGCGTGCTGGTGGACGACCTCAGCACCCTCGGCACCAAAGAACCGTACCGCATGTTTACCTCACGCGCCGAGTATCGTCTGATGCTGCGCGAAGACAACGCCGATCTCCGCCTGACGGAAAAAGGCCGTGAACTGGGCCTGGTGGACGACGTGCGTTGGGCGCGTTACAGCGAGAAGCTGGAGCGAATCGAACGCGAACGTCAGCGCCTGCGCGACATTTGGATGCACCCGCACGCCGAGAACGTCGAACAGGTCAATGCGCTGCTGAAAGCACCGTTGTCGCGTGAAGCAAACGGCGAAGAGCTGCTGCGCCGCCCTGAGATGGATTATGCGCAGTTGACCGGCACCGACGCCTTCGCGCCGCCGCTGGACGACGTACAAGCCGCCGAACAGGTCGAGATCCAGGTCAAATACGAAGGCTACATCGCTCGCCAGCAGGAAGAGATCGAAAAACAGCAGCGCAACGAGAACACCGTGTTGCCGTTGGATCTCGATTACCGTCAGGTTTCGGGGCTGTCGAACGAGGTGATCGCCAAGCTGAACGATCACAAACCGAACTCCATCGGCCAGGCTTCGCGCATCTCCGGCATTACGCCGGCGGCGATCTCGATTTTGCTGATCTGGCTGAAAAAGCAGGGACTGCTGCGCCGCAGCGCATAAATCTTGCATCCAGGCGGCCGTTTGTTCATCCCGTAGCCAAACGGCCGCTGACATCACTTGCGCCCTGAATTATCATAGTCGCCTCATTGCGCCAGCTAACCATCCGCTGGTCGTTCAGCGCCTGCCAGAGGATCCGTTGTGCAAAAAAAATTAGACTCGCTGCTTGCGGCAGCAGGCATTGAGCTGCCCGATCAGCAGAAACAGCAGCTGCTGGGCTATGTCGGCATGCTGGATAAATGGAACAAGGCTTATAACCTCACGTCGGTGCGCGATCCGCAGCAAATGCTGGTGCGCCACATCCTCGACAGCATCGTGGTCAACCCGCATCTGCAGGGCTCGCGTTTTATCGATGTCGGCACCGGCCCTGGCTTGCCGGGCATTCCGCTGGCGATCGTGCGCCCGGACGCGCATTTCACGCTGCTCGACAGCCTGGGCAAGCGCGTGCGTTTCCTGCGTCAGGTGCAGCATGAGCTGGGCCTGAACAATATCGAGCCGGTGCAGAGCCGCGTTGAGGAGTTTCCGGCCGAGCCACCGTTCGATGGCGTGATCAGCCGAGCGTTCGCTTCGCTGCAGGATATGCTGTCCTGGTGCCATCACCTGCCGGCGAAAGGGCAGGGGCGTTTTTACGCGTTGAAAGGCGTACGCCCGGATGAAGAGCTGACGCAGCTGCCGGCAGGCGTTAGCCTGGAGTCTATCGTGCGGCTGCAGGTGCCTGAACTGGAAGGCGAACGCCATCTGGTGATTCTTAAGGCAAACTGAGTTTGCTTTTGATCAAACAAGCGTGAATTAAAGGCAGTACCAGGTAGAAAGATAAGCAGGCTAATTAGTTGGTCGCTTTTTTTAGTTAATTTACTTTCTATTAACACAAAAAACGCGGCTAATTAGCGACAATAGAGTAATTGCATTTGGAAATAGTCACGTTAGCAATCATGTGCGAAAGATTGGCGTTTGCTGCTAATGTTAATTGGCTGTTGGAATATTGCCCCGCTGCTTGTCAATAAAAGGTTTTCATCGGGTATACGGATTGTTTTTGAACAGTTAACTGATAATGTTTTGATTTATATAATTTTTTGATCGCTCAAATTGCTAAAGACGGTTTGGTTGACCATCGGCTATAAATCAGGAAGGGACATTACTGTGATCGGCTTCGCGTTTCTAAACGCAACGCTGGAATAATCAGACAATTAAATGCGCCCTATTATTCCGACCGTTTTCTTGTGAAAATAGGCTGGAATAGGGAAATTTAAATAATTGTTCACCTTTTCGCTACTTATCGATTGAATTCGTTGGTATGCCCCGTATAATTTGCTCGTTTTTTGCTGCTTGACTCAGGACAGCAAAAACAGTTGTATACGTCACTCAGCATACCCCCTCTGGGGTACGGAGAGAACAAACGTCATGTCTGTGTCCCTTTACAGCGGGAAAGTCGCACGCAAACTGCTGTTTTTGCAGTTAATGACTTTTGTTCTGATCAGCGTTGCTTTCTGGCTGAAAAGCCCGGAATGGAGCGCTTCGGCGCTGGCAGGCGGTCTCGCCGCCTGGTTGCCGAGTGCAATGTTTATGCTGTTTGCCTTGCGCCACCAGGCGCAAACGCCGGCGCCCGGTAGGGTTGCCTGGTCGTTCGCCATCGGCGAGGGGCTAAAGGTCGTGATCACCATCGTTTTGCTGATCGTGGCGCTGGGGGTGTTCAAGGCGGAGTTTATACCGCTTGGCCTGACCTATTTAGCGGTGTTAGTGGTGCAGATAGTGGCACCGGCCGTGATTAACAGTTACCGAAATTAACTAAATAAAGGGTAGAGGCATCATGTCTGCAGAGGGATACAACAGTCCACAGGAGTATATCGGTCACCACCTGACGCAGCTTCAGGTCGGGACTGGGTTTTGGTCGATTAACCTCGACTCGATGTTTTTCTCCGTCGTCCTCGGGGTTCTGTTCCTAGTTATTTTCCGCAAAGTGGCCAAAAACGCCACCAGCGGCGTGCCGGGTAAACTGCAAACCGCCGTGGAGCTGGTGGTCGGTTTCGTCGACAGCAGCGTGCGCGACATGTACCACGGCAAGAGCAAGGTCATTGCGCCGCTGGCGCTGACCGTGTTCGTCTGGGTGTTCCTGATGAACCTGATGGACCTGATTCCGGTGGACTTCCTGCCGTTCATCGGTGCTCATCTCGGTTTGCCTGCGCTGCGCGTCGTGCCTACCGCCGACGTGAACGTCACGCTGTCTATGGCGCTGGGCGTGTTTATCCTGATTCTGTTCTATAGCATCAAAATGAAAGGCGTTGGCGGGTTCGTTAAAGAGTTGACCATGCAGCCGTTCAACCACCCTGTATTCATTCCTATCAACCTGATTCTTGAAGGTGTCAGCCTGCTGTCCAAACCTGTTTCACTGGGTCTGCGACTGTTCGGCAACATGTATGCGGGTGAGTTGATCTTCATCCTGATTGCCGGCCTGTTGCCGTGGTGGTCACAGTGGGTCCTGAGCTTGCCTTGGGCTATCTTCCACATCCTGATCATTACGCTTCAAGCCTTTATTTTCATGGTTCTGACGATCGTCTATCTGTCGATGGCGTCTGAAGAGCACTGATTTTCTTAAAACACTTGCACTTTTAAACTGAAACAAACTGGAGACTGTCATGGAAAACCTGAGTATGGATCTGCTGTACATGGCTGCCGCTGTGATGATGGGTTTAGCGGCAATCGGTGCTGCGATCGGTATCGGCATCCTGGGTGGTAAATTCTTGGAAGGCGCTGCTCGTCAGCCTGACCTGATTCCTCTGCTGCGTACACAGTTCTTTATCGTTATGGGTCTGGTCGACGCCATCCCGATGATCGCTGTAGGTCTGGGTCTGTACGTGATGTTCGCCGTCGCGTAAGTAGAGTAACCCTCTACGACGTAACCAAACTATTAACTTTTAAAGAGGCATTGTGCTGTGAATCTTAACGCAACAATCCTCGGCCAGGCCATCGCGTTCGTTCTGTTTGTCTGGTTCTGCATGAAGTACGTATGGCCGCCGATCATGGCTGCCATCGAGAAACGTCAGAAAGAAATTGCTGACGGCCTCGCTTCTGCAGAGCGTGCCAAAAAAGATCTGGACTTAGCGCAAGCCAATGCGACCGACCAGCTGAAAACTGCTAAAGCAGAAGCTCAGGTGATCATCGAGCAAGCGAACAAACGCAAAGCTCAGATCATGGATGAAGCGAAAGCCGAAGCCGAGCAGGAACGTAACAAAATCGTGGCGCAGGCTCAGGCTGAGATCGAAGCCGAACGTAAGCGCGCTCGTGAAGAGTTGCGTAAGCAAGTCGCGATGCTGGCAATTGCCGGCGCCGAGAAGATCATCGAACGTTCCGTGGATGAAGCTGCTAACAGCGACATCGTTGATAAACTGGTCGCTGAACTGTAAGGAGGGAGGGGCTGATGTCTGAATTTGTAACTGTAGCTCGCCCCTACGCCAAAGCAGCTTTTGACTTTGCCGTTGAGCACCAAAGCGTAGAGCGCTGGCAGGAAATGCTGGCGTTTACTGCTGAAGTCACTCGCAATGAACAGATCTCTGAACTGCTGTCTGGCGCGGTTGCGCCAGAAACGCTGTCCAAGACGTTCATCGCGGTTTGTGGCGATCGGCTCGACGAACATGGCCAGAACTTTATCCGTGTAATGGCCGAAAATGGACGTTTACTGGTTCTTCCTGCCGTGCTGCAGCAGTTCATCGAACTGCGCGCCTCGCTGGAATCCACCGTCGAAGTCGAAGTGCTCTCTGCGAGCGCGCTGAGCGACGAACAGCAGGCGAAAATCGCCGCTGCGATGGAGAAACGTCTGTCACGCAAAGTTAAGCTGAATTGCAAAATTGACAAGTCTGTACTGGCCGGCATCGTTGTTCGCGCCGGCGATATGGTGATTGATGGCAGCGTTCGCGGTCGTCTTGAACGCCTGACAGACGTCTTGCAGTCTTAAGGGGACTGGAGCATGCAACTGAATTCCACCGAAATCAGCGAACTGATCAAGCAGCGCATTGCTCAGTTCAATGTAGTGAGCGAAGCTCACAATGAAGGTACTATCGTTTCCGTCAGCGACGGGATCATCCGCGTACACGGCCTGGCCGAAGTTATGCAGGGCGAAATGATCGCGCTGCCTGGCAACCGTTACGCAATCGCATTGAACCTGGAGCGCGACTCCGTCGGTGCCGTGGTCATGGGTCCGTACGCGGATCTGGCCGAAGGCATGAAGGTTAAATGCACCGGCCGTATCCTGGAAGTTCCAGTCGGTCGTGGTCTGCTGGGCCGCGTAGTTAACACCCTGGGCGCACCTATCGACGGCAAAGGCCCGATTGAGAACGACGGTTTCTCTCCGGTAGAAGCTATCGCGCCAGGCGTTATCGAGCGTCAGTCGGTTGATCAGCCTGTTCAGACTGGCTACAAATCCGTTGACGCCATGATTCCAATCGGCCGTGGCCAGCGTGAGCTGGTGATCGGTGACCGTCAGACCGGTAAAACCGCGCTGGCGATCGATGCGATCATCAACCAACGCGACTCCGGCATCAAATGCGTTTACGTGGCTATCGGCCAGAAAGCGTCCACCATCGCTAACGTGGTGCGCAAACTGGAAGAGCACGGCGCACTGGCCAACACCATCGTGGTGGTGGCGACCGCTTCCGAATCCGCTGCACTGCAATACCTGGCGCCATACGCCGGTTGCGCAATGGGCGAATACTTCCGTGACCGCGGTGAAGATGCGCTGATCGTGTACGATGACCTGTCCAAACAGGCCGTTGCTTACCGCCAGATTTCCCTGCTGCTTCGTCGTCCGCCAGGTCGTGAAGCTTACCCAGGCGACGTATTCTACCTGCACTCCCGCTTGCTGGAGCGTGCAGCGCGCGTTAACGCCGAATACGTTGAAGCCTTCACCAAAGGTGAAGTTAAAGGCCAAACCGGTTCACTGACCGCTCTGCCGATCATTGAAACCCAGGCGGGTGACGTTTCCGCGTTCGTTCCGACCAACGTAATCTCGATTACCGATGGTCAGATCTTCCTGGAATCCAACCTGTTCAACTCCGGTATTCGTCCGGCAGTTAACCCGGGTATCTCCGTATCCCGTGTTGGTGGCGCCGCGCAGACCAAGATCATGAAGAAACTGTCCGGTGGTATCCGTACCGCGCTGGCGCAGTATCGTGAACTGGCTGCGTTCTCCCAGTTCGCCTCCGATCTGGACGACGCGACCCGCAAACAGCTGAGCCACGGTCAGAAAGTGACCGAGCTGCTGAAACAGAAACAGTATGCGCCGATGTCGGTTGCACAACAGTCTCTGGTGCTGTTTGCCGCAGAACGCGGTTACCTGAACGACGTCGAAGTCGCCAAAGTGGTGAGCTTCGAAGCCGCGCTGGTCGCCTATGCGGACCGCGAGCACGCCGAACTGCTGAACCACATCAACCAAACTGGCAACTTCAATGATGAGATCGAGGGCAAGTTGAAAGACATCCTCGAGACCTTCAAGAAAACCCAGTCCTGGTAACGCCGAACGGTCCTGCTGTTGAAAGACAGCAGGCCGTCTGGCACTGAGGAGAAGCAGAGATGGCCGGCGCAAAAGAGATACGTAGTAAGATCGCTAGCGTGCAAAACACGCAAAAGATCACTAAAGCGATGGAAATGGTCGCCGCCTCCAAAATGCGTAAATCGCAGGATCGCATGGCGGCCAGCCGTCCTTATGCAGAGACCATGCGCAAAGTGATTGGTCACCTTGCGTTAGGGAATCTGGAGTACAAGCACCCGTACCTGGATGAGCGTGACGTTAAGCGCGTCGGGTATCTGGTGGTGTCTACTGACCGTGGTCTCTGCGGCGGCTTGAACATCAACCTGTTCAAAAAGCTGCTGGCGGAGATGAAAGCCTGGTCCGAAAAAGGCGTCGAAACCGATTTGGCGCTGATTGGCTCTAAAGCGGCCTCTTTCTTTGGTTCCGTGGGCGGCAACGTGGTTGCCCAGGTGACCGGCATGGGGGACAAACCTTCCCTGTCGGATCTGATCGGGCCGGTGAAAGTGATGCTGCAGGCCTACGACGAAGGTCGTTTGGACAAGCTGTACATTGTCAGCAACAAATTTGTTAATACGATGTCCCAAGAGCCACAGGTGCTTCAGCTGCTGCCGTTACCGCCAGCCGATGACGAAGAGCTGAAGAAAACGCCTTGGGATTACCTGTATGAACCCGATCCAAAAGTGCTGCTTGATACCTTGCTGCGCCGCTATGTGGAGTCGCAGGTTTATCAGGGCGTCGTGGAAAACCTGGCCAGCGAGCAGGCCGCACGAATGGTCGCGATGAAAGCCGCAACCGATAACGGCGGTAGCCTGATCAAAGAGCTGCAGTTGGTATACAACAAGGCGCGTCAGGCCAGCATCACTCAGGAACTCACCGAGATCGTTTCGGGAGCCTCCGCGGTTTAAGCTAGGTTTACGAATTACGTAGAGGATTCAAGATGGCTACTGGAAAGATTATCCAGGTAATCGGCGCCGTGGTGGACGTCGAGTTCCCTCAGGATGCCGTACCAAAAGTGTACGATGCCCTTGAGGTAGAAAACGGCACCGAAAAACTGGTGTTGGAAGTTCAGCAACAGCTGGGCGGTGGCGTGGTTCGCTGTATCGCAATGGGGACCTCCGACGGTCTGCGTCGCGGTCTGAAAGTGAACAACCTGGACCACCCGATTGAAGTGCCGGTGGGTAAAGCTACCCTGGGCCGTATCATGAACGTATTGGGTCAACCGATCGACATGAAAGGCGACATCGGCGAAGAAGAGCGTTGGGCGATTCACCGCGCGGCGCCAAGCTACGAAGAGCTGTCCAGCTCCCAGGAACTGCTGGAAACCGGTATCAAGGTAATGGACCTGATTTGTCCATTCGCCAAGGGCGGTAAAGTCGGTCTGTTCGGCGGTGCGGGCGTGGGTAAAACCGTAAACATGATGGAGCTGATCCGTAACATCGCGATCGAGCACTCCGGTTATTCCGTGTTTGCGGGCGTGGGCGAGCGTACTCGTGAGGGTAACGACTTCTACCACGAAATGACCGACTCCAACGTTCTGGACAAAGTATCCCTGGTTTACGGCCAGATGAACGAGCCACCAGGTAACCGTCTGCGCGTTGCGTTGACCGGTCTGACCATGGCGGAGAAGTTCCGTGACGAAGGCCGTGACGTTCTGCTGTTCGTTGACAACATCTACCGTTACACCCTGGCCGGTACCGAAGTGTCCGCACTTCTGGGCCGTATGCCATCCGCGGTAGGTTATCAGCCAACGCTGGCGGAAGAGATGGGCGTTCTGCAAGAACGTATCACCTCGACCAAGACCGGTTCCATCACTTCCGTACAGGCCGTTTACGTTCCTGCGGATGACTTGACTGACCCGTCACCAGCCACCACCTTTGCGCACTTGGACGCAACCGTGGTACTGAGCCGTAACATCGCTTCTCTGGGTATCTACCCGGCCGTTGACCCGCTGGATTCTACCAGCCGTCAGCTGGATCCGCTGGTTGTTGGCCAGGAGCACTACGACGTAGCGCGTGGCGTGCAGTCCATTCTGCAACGCTACCAGGAACTGAAAGATATCATCGCGATCCTGGGTATGGACGAGCTGTCTGAAGAAGACAAACTGGTCGTATCCCGTGCGCGTAAGATCCAACGCTTCCTGTCTCAGCCGTTCTTCGTGGCAGAAGTCTTCACCGGTTCTCCGGGCAAGTTCGTATCGCTGAAAGACACCATCCGTGGTTTCAAAGGCATTATGGACGGCGACTATGACCACCTGCCGGAGCAGGCGTTCTACATGGTTGGCACCATTGAAGAAGCAGTGGAAAAAGCCAAGAAACTGTAACGCCTTGAGAGGAGGGTGATATGGCTATGACTTACCATCTGGATGTAGTCAGCGCGGAAAAACAGATGTTTTCCGGCCTGGTGCAGAAGATCCAGGTGACAGGCAGCGAAGGTGAACTGGGGATCTTCCCTGGCCATGCGCCGCTGCTGACTGCCATCAAGCCTGGCATGGTGCGTATTGTTAAGCAGCACGGTGAAGAAGAGTTCATCTACCTGTCCGGCGGCATCCTAGAGGTGCAGCCGAGCGTGGTTACCGTGCTGGCGGACACTGCTATCCGTGGTACTGACCTCGACGAAGCGAGAGCGTTGGAAGCTAAGCGTAAAGCTGAAGAACACATTCGCAGCTCTCATGGCGATGTCGACTATGCTCAGGCATCCGCTGAACTGGCGAAAGCGATCGCAAAACTGCGCGTTATCGAGCTCACCAGAAAAGCGATGTAATGTTTGGGTGCCTAGCACCCAACTTTAAGAAAGCGGCCTATAGGGTCGCTTTTTTTTTACTTTAAAATAAGCATTTCAGCCCGGCGGACAGTGTGGTGTATAACCCCTGATATCGGGAAATAAACGTCGCCGATCGCCGACAGTTTTTTCGTCCCGACGCCGAATTGGCCGCAATAGCGGCAGGCCTAGGCCCACGCGGTCTGCGCCGGGTTCGTGCAGAGAAATATGTAGTAATATCGTCGCTAAACGGTTTTACTTTCGTCTATCAAAATGGAGTTATCAGGTTGCTTATGTCGAACAGCGCAATGAGCGTGGTTATCCTCGCCGCGGGCAAGGGAACACGCATGTATTCCGATCTTCCCAAAGTGTTGCATCCGTTGGCCGGCAAGCCGATGGTGCAACACGTCATTGATGCCGCGATGAAACTGGGCGCGCAACATGTTCACCTGGTATACGGCCACGGCGGCGATCTGCTGAAGAGTACGTTGACTGACGGCGCGCTGAACTGGGTGCTGCAGGCCGAGCAATTGGGTACCGGCCATGCGATGCAGCAGGCCGCGCCGCACTTTGCCGACGATGAAGACGTGCTGATGCTGTACGGCGATGTGCCGTTGATCTCCGTGGATACGCTGCAACGCCTGCTGGCGGCCAAGCCGCAGGGCGGCATCGGGCTACTGACGGTCAAGCTGGACGATCCGAGCGGTTACGGCCGTATCGTGCGTGAGCAGGGCAACGTGGTGGGCATCGTGGAACACAAGGACGCCAGCGAGGCGCAGCGCCAGATTAACGAGATCAATACCGGCATCCTGGTGGCGAACGGGCGCGATCTGAAGCGCTGGCTGGGGATGTTGAATAACGACAACGCACAGGGTGAGTTCTACATCACCGATATCATTGCGTTGGCCCATGCCGACGGCAAGAAAATCGAAACCGTGCACCCGTCGCGTTTGAGCGAAGTGGAAGGCGTAAACAACCGCCTGCAGCTGGCGACCCTGGAGCGCGTATTCCAGTCGGAACAGTCTGAAAAACTGCTGTTGGCCGGCGTGATGTTGCTGGATCCGGCGCGTTTCGATCTGCGTGGGGAACTTGTTCACGGCCGCGACATCACTATTGATGCGAATGTGATTATCGAAGGTCACGTCAAGCTGGGTGACCGGGTGAAAATCGGCGCCGGCTGCGTGCTGAAAAACTGCGTGATTGGCGATGACTGCGAGATCAGCCCTTACAGCGTGCTGGAAGACAGCGTGCTGGAAGCCGACTGCACCGTGGGGCCGTTTGCCCGCCTGCGCCCAGGCGCGGAGCTGGCGGCAGGGGCTCATGTCGGCAACTTCGTGGAAATGAAAAAGGCGCGTCTGGGCAAAGGCTCCAAGGCTGGCCACCTCAGCTACCTGGGCGATGCCGAAATTGGCGATGACGTGAATATCGGCGCCGGCACCATCACCTGCAACTACGATGGTGCCAACAAGCACAAGACGGTGATCGGCGACGGCGTATTCGTCGGTTCCGATACTCAGCTGGTGGCACCGGTGTCGGTCGGTAAAGGCTCCACCATCGCCGCCGGCACGACGGTGACGCGCGATATCGCCGAGAACGAACTGGTGCTGAGCCGCGTCAAGCAGGTGCACATTCAGGGCTGGCAACGTCCGGTGAAGAAGAAGTCATAGTGTGTTTTGCGTTGGGCTCCGTTCACGAGCCCAATACAAAACATAATAACCCCCACCATCTACAGGCTCGGGGGGCGCACGGTAAAAACCGGCAAAAATCAGGTCAAGGCATCGAAAGCGTCCATGAAGGGCGTTCATTAGGAATATAACTGATGTGTGGAATTGTAGGCGCAGTAGCGCAACGTGATATCGCAGAAATCCTGTTGGAAGGTTTACGTCGTCTTGAGTACCGCGGTTATGACTCCGCCGGTCTGGCGGTGGTCGACGAAAAAGGCAACGTCAGTCGTCTGCGTCGCGTAGGCAAGGTGCAAAAACTGGCCGAAGCGGCGGAGCAGACCGATCTGCACGGTGGTACCGGCATCGCTCACACCCGTTGGGCAACGCACGGTGAACCGACCGAGGCGAACGCGCACCCGCATGTTTCCGACTACATTACCGTGGTGCATAACGGCATCATCGAAAACCACGAACCGCTGCGCGAACTGCTGATCGAACGCGGTTATCGCTTCAGCTCCGAAACCGACACCGAAGTGATTGCGCACCTGGTGCACTGGGAACAACAGCAAGGCGGTACGCTGCTGGAAGTGGTTCAGCGCGTGATCCCACAACTGCGCGGCGCTTACGGCACTGTGGTGATGGACAGCCGCGATCCTAGCGTATTGGTCGCTGCGCGCTCCGGCAGCCCGTTGGTTATCGGCCGCGGCGTCGGGGAAAACTTCATCGCTTCCGATCAACTGGCGCTGCTGCCGGTCACCCGCCGCTTCATCTTCCTGGAAGAAGGCGACGTGGTGGAAGTGACTCGCCGCACCGTCAACATCTTCGACAAGCAGGGCAACGCCATCGAGCGCCCTGAGATCGAATCCCAGGTGCAGTATGACGCCGGCGACAAGGGCGCTTACCGGCACTACATGCAAAAAGAGATCTACGAACAGCCGCAGGCGCTGAAAAACACCCTGGAAGGGCGTTTCAGCCATGGCCAAATCAACCTGAGCGAGCTGGGCTCGCGCGCCGATGAGCTGTTGGCCAAGGTGCAGCACGTGCAGATTATCGCCTGTGGCACTTCTTACCACTCAGGTATGGTGGCGCGTTATTGGTTCGAAGCGCTGGTCGGCGTGCCGTGCGACGTCGAGATCGCCTCCGAGTTCCGTTACCGCAAATCGGCGGTGCGTCCGGGCAGCCTGATCATCACCCTGTCGCAGTCAGGCGAAACCGCCGATACCCTGGCGGCGCTGCGCCTGTCCAAAGAGCTGGGTTATCTCGGTTCGCTGGCCGTTTGTAACGTTGCGGGCTCTTCGCTGGTGCGCGAATCCGATCTGGCCTTGATGACCAAGGCCGGCACGGAAATCGGCGTAGCCTCGACCAAGGCCTTCACCACGCAGCTCACCGTGCTGTTGATGCTGGTGGCGCGCCTGGGCCGCCTGAAAGGCATGGCGGAAAGCGTGGAGCAGGAGATCGTGCACGGCCTGCAGGCGCTGCCGGCGCGCATCGAGCAGATGCTGTCGATGGATAAAGAGATCGAAGCGCTGGCGGAAGGCTTCTCCGACAAGCACCATGCGTTGTTCCTCGGCCGCGGCGATCAGTATCCGATCGCCATGGAAGGGGCGCTGAAGCTGAAAGAGATCTCCTATATTCATGCCGAAGCTTATGCGGCGGGCGAGCTGAAACACGGCCCGCTGGCGCTGATCGACGCCGATATGCCGGTGATTGTGGTGGCGCCGAACAACGAACTGCTGGAAAAGCTGAAGTCCAACATTGAAGAAGTGCGCGCGCGCGGCGGCCAGCTGTATGTGTTCGCCGATCAGGGCGCCGGCTTCGTCAGCAGCGAAGGCATGACCATCATTCCTCTGCCGCACGTCGAGGACATCGTGGCGCCGATCTTCTACACCGTGCCGTTGCAGCTGCTGTCTTACCACGTGGCGCTGATCAAAGGCACCGACGTTGACCAGCCGCGCAACCTGGCGAAGTCTGTCACCGTAGAGTAATCTGCCGCAGGTAAACTGCAAAAGCCGGCCTTAGCGCCGGCTTTTTTCATGAGCAACGCGAAAGATGACAGCGGCGCCGATTCAGGGATAAACGTTGTCATATTCAAGCGGATAGGGCGTGGACAAACGGTTTTTTTATTGCTTGGCAATTGCGCTGTTTTTGATTTAACGAATTGATTTTTATATAAAACATCACCACTCAAATGCACTGTAATATAACTGTCATATTACGTACATTTTTCTGTCACCAAACTGTCCTATTTTCCCTCCTGCAGCAATACTTACTCTGATTAAAACGACTCGAAGTCGCTTTTAAATATCCCATTAGGAGGGATTATGAAACTGATGCGTACCACCGTCGCCAGTATTGTGGCAGCGACCTTCTCCCTGACCGCCGTGTCCGCGTTCGCTGCTGCCAGCCTGACCGGTGCAGGTGCGACATTCCCCGCTCCGGTTTACGCCAAGTGGGCAGATTCTTATCAGAAAGAAACCGGCAACAAAGTTAACTATCAGGGCATCGGCTCCTCTGGCGGCGTGAAGCAAATCGTGGCCAACACCGTTGACTTTGGCGCCTCCGACGCCCCGCTGTCTGACGACAAGCTGGCGGCCGACGGCCTGTTCCAGTTCCCGACCGTGATTGGCGGCGTGGTGCTGGCCGTGAATATCCCGGGCATTAAATCCGGCGAACTGACTCTGGACGGTAAAACCCTGGGCGATATCTACCTGGGCAACGTCAAAAAATGGAACGACCCGGCTATCACCAAGCTGAACCCAGGCGTGAAACTGCCTGACCAGAACATCGCCGTGGTGCGCCGCGCCGATGGTTCCGGCACCTCGTTCGTGTTCACCAGCTACTTGTCCAAGGCCAACGCGCAGTGGAAAGAAAAGATTGGCGCCGGTTCTACCGTTAACTGGCCGACCGGTCTGGGCGGCAAAGGCAACGACGGCATCGCCGCCTTCGTTCAGCGTCTGCCAGGCTCTATCGGCTACGTAGAATACGCTTACGCCAAGCAGAACAACCTGGCTTACACCAAGCTGGTTTCCGCCGACGGCAAACCGGTCAGCCCGACCGAAGAAAGCTTCAGCAACGCGGCCAAAGGCGTGGATTGGAGCAAGACCTTCGCTCAGGATCTGACAGACCAGAAAGGCGACAACGTGTGGCCAATCACCTCCACTACCTTCATCCTGGTGCACAAAGAGCAGAAAAACCCTGCTCAGGGTGCCGAAGTGCTGAAGTTCTTCGACTGGGCTTACAAAACCGGTGGCAAACAGGCTAACGAGCTGGATTACGCCACCCTGCCGAAAGAAGTGGTTGAGCAGGTGCGCGCAGCCTGGAAAACCAACGTAAAAGACAGTTCAGGTAAAGCGCTGTACTAACAACGCAGGGGCGCGGGTTCGCCGCGCCCCACACAGTTCTTCAGGCTCCGATCTCGGTTGGGGCTGCCAGGGTTCAAACAGAGAGTAATCTATGGCTGAGTACAAGCCGACCATCAAAGCACCGGGCAAAAACGGTGACATCATTTTCAGCGCGCTGGTGAGACTGGCGGCGCTGATTACCCTATTGTTGCTGGGCGGCATTATCGTTTCGCTGATCTTCGCCTCCTGGCCAAGCATGCAGAAATTCGGCTTCGCTTTCCTGTGGACCAAAGAGTGGGACGCGCCGGCGGAGCAGTTCGGCGCGCTGGTGCCGATCTACGGTACCGTGGTCACCTCGCTTATCGCGCTGATCATCGCCGTGCCGGTAAGTTTCGGCATCGCGCTGTTCCTGACCGAACTGGCGCCGAACTGGTTGAAGCGGCCGCTGGGCATCGCCATTGAGCTGCTGGCGGCCATCCCGAGCATCGTCTACGGCATGTGGGGCCTGTTCGTGTTCGCCCCGCTGTTCGCCGAATACTTCCAGACGCCGGTGGGCGAAGTGCTGTCGGGCATTCCGATCGTCGGCGAGCTGTTCTCCGGCCCGGCCTTCGGCATCGGCATTCTGGCCGCCGGGGTGATCCTGGCGATCATGATCATTCCTTACATCGCCGCGGTCATGCGCGACGTGTTCGAACAGACGCCGGTGATGATGAAAGAGTCGGCCTACGGCATCGGCTGCACCACCTGGGAAGTCATCTGGCGCATCGTGCTGCCGTTCACCAAAAACGGCGTCATCGGCGGCGTGATGTTGGGCCTGGGCCGCGCGCTGGGGGAAACCATGGCGGTGACCTTTATCATCGGTAACACCTACCAGCTCGACAGCGCTTCGCTGTACATGCCGGGCAACAGCATCACCTCGGCGCTGGCCAACGAATTCGCCGAAGCCGAGTCCGGCGTGCACACCGCCGCGTTGATGGAACTGGGCCTGATTCTGTTTGTTATCACCTTTATCGTGCTGGCGCTGTCGAAACTGATGATCATGCGTCTGGCCAAGAATGAGGGGCGTTAACATGGCGACGATGGATATGCAAAACGCAGTCGTTCTGGCGGAAAGCCGCCGCAAAATGCAGGCCTGGCGCCGGCAGAAAAACCGCCTCGCGCTGTTCCTGTCGATGGCGACCATGGCGTTCGGGCTGTTCTGGCTGATCTGGATCCTGATCGCCACCGTTACCAAAGGCTTCGACGGCATGTCGCTGGCGCTGTTCACCGAAATGACCCCGCCACCGAATACCGCGGGCGGCGGCTTGGCCAACGCCATCGCCGGCAGCGGCCTGTTGATCCTGTGGGCGACCCTCTTCGGTACGCCGCTGGGCATCATGGCCGGCATCTACCTGGCGGAATACGGCCGTAAATCCTGGCTGGCGGAAGTGATCCGCTTTATCAACGATATCCTGCTGTCCGCACCGTCTATCGTGGTGGGTCTGTTCGTTTACACCATCGTGGTGGCGAAGATGGAACACTTCTCCGGCTGGGCCGGCATCGTGGCGCTGGCGCTGCTGCAGGTGCCGATCGTCATTCGCACCACCGAGAACATGCTGAAACTGGTACCGGATACGCTGCGCGAGGCCGCGTACGCCCTGGGTACGCCGAAATGGCGCATGATTTCCGCCATCACGCTGAAGGCGTCGGTATCCGGCATCATCACCGGCGTGCTGCTGGCGATTGCGCGCATCGCGGGGGAAACCGCGCCGCTGCTGTTCACCTCGCTGTCGAACCAGTTCTGGAGCACCGACCTGATGCAGCCGATCGCCAACCTGCCGGTGACCATCTTCAAATTCGCCATGAGCCCGTTCGCCGAATGGCAACAGCTGGCCTGGGCCGGGGTGTTGTTGATCACCCTGTGCGTACTGTTACTGAATATCCTGGCGCGCGTGATTTTCGCCAAGAAAAAGCATTTATAAAATTTTGAGCGCCGCTTTGGCGGCGCTGATGAAAAGAGAGAAGTCTTGATGAGTATGGTTACTGACGCTTCCAGCAGCAAAATTCAGGTACGCGATCTGAACTTCTACTACGGCAAATTCCATGCGCTGAAGAACATCACGCTGGATATCGCCAAGAACAAGGTCACCGCGTTTATCGGCCCGTCCGGCTGCGGCAAATCCACCCTGCTGCGCACCTTCAACAAGATGTACCAGCTGTACCCGGAACAGCGTGCGGAAGGCGGCATCCTGCTGGACGGCCAGAACATCCTGACCGACAACTCGGATATCGCGCTGCTGCGCGCCAAGGTCGGCATGGTGTTCCAGAAGCCGACGCCGTTCCCGATGTCGATTTACGACAACATCGCCTTCGGCGTTCGCCTGTTTGAAAAGCTGTCGCGCGCCGATATGGACGAGCGCGTGCAGTGGGCGCTGACCAAGGCGGCGCTGTGGAACGAAACCAAGGACAAGCTGCACCAGAGCGGCTACAGCCTCTCCGGCGGCCAGCAGCAGCGTCTGTGCATCGCCCGCGGCATCGCCATTCGTCCGGAAGTGCTGTTGCTGGATGAGCCTTGCTCGGCGCTGGATCCGATCTCCACCGGCAAGATTGAAGAGCTGATCAGCGAGCTGAAGGCCGATTACACCGTGGTGATCGTGACGCACAACATGCAGCAGGCGGCGCGCTGCTCCGACTCTACCGCATTTATGTATCTGGGCGAGCTGATCGAGTTCAGTGATACTGATAACCTGTTCACTGCGCCGCAGAAAAAGCAGACTGAAGACTACATCACTGGCCGTTATGGTTGATAGGAAGCATCATGGATAACCTGAATTTAAACAAACACATTTCCGGCCAGTTCAACGCAGAGCTTGAGCATATCCGCACCCAGGTGCTGACCATGGGCGGGCTGGTGGAGCAGCAGCTGACCGATGCTATCACCGCGATGCACAATCAGGATGGCGAGCTGGCCAAGCGCGTGATCGAAGGCGACGCCAAGGTCAACATGATGGAAGTGGCGATCGACGAAGCTTGCGTGCGCATCATCGCCAAGCGTCAGCCGACCGCCAGCGATCTGCGCCTGGTGATGGCGATCATCAAAACCATTTCCGAGCTGGAACGCATTGGCGACGTGGCGGACAAAATCTGCCGCACCGCGCTGGAGAAGTTCTCGCACCAGCACCAGCCGCTGCTGGTCAGCCTGGAATCGCTGGGGCGCCACACCGTGCAGATGCTGCACGATGTGCTGGACGCGTTTGCGCGCATGGATCTGGACGAGGCGATCCGTATCTACCGTGAAGATAAAAAGGTCGACCAGGAGTATGAAGGCATCGTGCGTCAGCTGATGACCTACATGATGGAAGACTCACGCACCATTCCCAGCGTGTTGACCGCGCTGTTCTGCGCCCGTTCCATCGAGCGCATCGGCGACCGCTGCCAGAACATCTGCGAATTTATCTTCTATTTCGTCAAAGGGCAGGACTTCCGTCATTTGGGCGGCGACGCCCTGGAAAAGCTGCTCTCTCCGGGCGGTAAAGACGAAAAAGCCGACTAACCCTTTCCGGGTAATATCCTTCAAAGGCGCGGTTTCCCGCGCCTTTATTCCATCTTAAGCGCGTAAAGATAAAAAGGTTATAAACATAGCTTTTTATATTATTTCCTGACCTATGTGGCGCTTGCTAGCTTATCCGCCAGCAGGACATCAATCACTTAGGAGCTTTCTATGAAACATCGCGCTTTGGCCTTAACGTTGTTAGCCAGTCTGACTGGTCTCGCCGCCGGCGCCGCGCACGCGGACAAACTTGACGATATCAAGCAAGCCGGCGTGGTGCGTATCGCGGTGTTCGACAGCAACCCGCCGTTCGGCTACATCGACCCGCAGAGCAAGAAGCTGGTGGGTTACGATGTGGACGTTGCCGATGCGATCGGTAAAGCGCTGGGCGTGAAAGTTGAGCTACGCGCCACCAACCCGGCCAACCGCATTCCGCTGCTGGTGTCGAAGAAGGTTGACCTGATCGCCGCCAACTTCACCATTACCGACGAGCGCGCCAAGGAAGTGAACTTCAGCGTGCCGTACTTCGCCACCGGCCAGAAATTCATCGCCCGCAAAGGCGTGCTGAAAACCCCGGAAGACATCAAGAAGCTGCGCATCGGCGCGGATAAGGGCACGGTGCAGGAAATCACCCTGCGCGAGCGTTTCCCGACGGCGAAAGTGATCTCTTACGATGACACCCCGCTGGCGTTTGTGGCGCTGCGTAACGGCAACGTGCAGGCGATCACTCAGGACGACGCCAAGCTGGTCGGCCTGCTCGGTAACCTGCCGGCGGCGCAGAAGGCGGAATTTGAAATTTCGCCGTTCAGCCTGACCAAAGAGTACCAGGGCGTCGGCATTCCCAAGGGCGAAGATCGCCTGACCGCCGCGGTGAACGAGACGTTGATCAAACTGGAAAAAGACGGCGAAGCGGTTAAGATTTACGATCGCTGGTTCGGGCCGGAAACCCAATCCGCTCAACCGCGCGGCGATTTCAAAATCGCGCCTTTGGATCAGCAACCAAAAGCCTGACTTAACCGCTTGCGGTGAGATAGGCACGGAGGGGCGCAGCTTGCTGCGCCCCTGATGCATTCTGCAAGACAAGGATTGAACATGAACCTGGACTGGCTGCTGGCGCCGCAATATCTGAGCTGGCTGTGGCACGGTTTTCTGCTGACGCTGTGGCTTTCCGCCTGCGCGGGGCTGGCGGCTACATTGCTGGGCTTTGTGCTGGCGGCGATGCGCGACAGCAGCCTGCGGCCGTTGCGCTGGCTGGCGGTGGGGTACAGCTCGCTGTTTCGCAATACGCCGCTGCTGGTGCAGCTGTTCTTTTGGTATTTCGCCGCCGGGCAGATCCTGCCGTCCGCCGCCATGCAGTGGCTGAACAGCGCCCATCAGGTTGGCCCGCTTGAGTGGCCGTCGTTCGAGTTTCTCGCCGGTTTCTTCGGCCTGACGCTCTACTCCACCGCCTTTATCGCCGAAGAGATCCGCTCCGGCATTCGCGGCGTCGCCGGCGGGCAGAAATATGCCGCTCAGGCGCTGGGGCTGACCGGCTGGCAGGCGATGCGCTACGTGGTGCTGCCGCAGGCGTTGAAAATCGCGCTGCCGCCGCTGCTGGGCCAATACATGAACGTGATCAAGAACTCGTCGCTGACCATGGCGATCGGCGTGGCCGAACTCTCTTACGCCTCGCGTCAGGTCGAAACCGAAACCCTGCGCACTTTCCAGGCGTTCGGCGTGGCGACGGTGCTGTATATCGCCAACATCGCGCTGCTGGAAGGCTGGGGCATGTGGCGCCAACAGCGTAAACCGCTGGGAGGACATTGAGATGGATTTCAGCGTAATTCACGATAACCTGGGCTACCTGCTATGGGGCACCTGGCCGGACGGACCGCTGGGCGGCGCGGCGCTGACGTTGGCGATCAGCCTGATGGCCGGCGTGGCTTCGGCGGTGCTTGGTACCTTACTCGGCGTGGCGCTGGCGATGTCGCGCGGCGTCGCCGCCGGGCTGCTGGCGGCGGTGCTGGGCTTTTTCCGCGCCATTCCGGTCATCATGCTGATCTTCTGGACCTATTTCCTGTTGCCGATGGTGTTTGGCGTCGAGATCCCGGAAATCACCACCGTGGTGTGTGCGCTGGCGCTGATCGCCTCGGCCTATCTGGCCCATGCGGTGAAGGCCGGCATCGCCGCGATCGGCCCCGGCCAGTGGCAGGCCGGGCTTTCTCTGGGGCTGACCCGTTGGCAGACGCTGCGCATGATCGTGCTGCCGCAGGCGCTGCGCATGATGGTGCCGTCGTTCATCAACCAGTGGATTTCTCTGATCAAAGACACCTCGCTGGCTTATATCGTCGGCGTTGGCGAACTGACCTTCTTGGCGACCCAGGTCAACAACCGCAGCATGGTCTACCCGATGGAAGTGTTCCTGTTCGTGGCGCTGGTCTATTTCGTGTTCTGCCTGGCGCTCGATCTGCTGGCCAACGCGGTTAACCGCCGCTTCGGCGCGCAAACCCGCGCGCTGAAGCGGTCCTGGCGCTGGTGGCGCAACAAACCGCCGTTGCCGGCCAGTTAATCGGCCGTCAGCCGCCAGCCGCGTTCGCGCCACAGCGCGGGCAGCTGGGCCAGGTCGTCAAACGTCGTCACCAGCGGGTGGTCGATCGGCGGGTTATGCGGGTCGGCGCAGAAGTAAAAGACCGGAATGCCGGCGTTGATACCGGCCTGGGCGCCGGCGGGCGAGTCATCTACCAGGATGCAGCGCGTCACCGGCACCTGCATCCGTTCGGCGGCGTGAAACACAATAGCCGGATCCGGCTTCCAGCGCTGAATGTCATAGCCGCTGAACAACCGGTCATCAAAATAAGGCAGCATGCCGGTCAGGCCGAGCGAGTGCCGCATCTTGCTGACCGGCCCGTTGGAGACGGTGCAGACTGGCACCGTCACCTGCGCCAGCAGCTCGCGGGCGCCGGCAATCTGTTGCAGTTCGCTGTCGAACAGCCGCGCCACCTCCTGCCGATACAGCGGTTCCAACGCCTCTTTTGCCAGGTTAGTGCCCTGCTCGGCGTTGACCCGATCGATGATCTCGTACAGCTTCACCCCTTTGTATTTTTTGAACACCTCTTCCAGCGACAGATGAATGCCGTAGTGGGCGAACATGTGCACATAGGCTTTGCTGCACAGCACTTCGCTGTCCACCAGCGTGCCGTCGCAGTCGAACAAAATGCAGTCAATCTGATTCATGCGGGACAGGTTCCTTCGGATTGGCGCCGTTGAGGGGCGCTCAGCGATCACTTGATCAGGTTACGCGCCTTGAGATCGTGCAAAATCAGCGCGGCGACGTGTGAACAGTGCGGCAGATCGCGGCTGTCGCACCACCTCAGCTCGGCGATTTCGGCGGCCGGCTGCAGCTGCCCGGTAAAGTCGGCCTGATAGCAGCGAATACGCACCTGGGTGCCGTCCTGCTTGCCGTCCGCCGGGCCGGTGAACTCGCCGTAAAACGCGATGGAGTTCGGCAGCAGCGCAACGGTCAGCTCTTCGTCGATTTCGCGGCACAGCGCCTGTTCGTCGGTTTCGCCCGCTTCGCGTTTTCCGCCCGGCATATAAAACAGCGTCTTATTGTGTGAGCGCACCAGCGCCACTTTGTCGTCTTTCAGCGTAATTAACGCGAGCTTATCGATAAAGGTCGAAGACATGCGGATTCCTGTTTTTTTAGCGGGTAGGGTAAGAGATGCGATAGGCCATTTTATCGGCCGTGCCGGCAAACGGCAACGCAGCGGGCGGGCTCGGGGGATGAAAGCCTATAAATACAAGCCGTTGACACGTTTAGCCGTAAAGACGGCGAAAAAAACCTGTGACCGGCGTCAAAAGCCCCACTTTTTGTTATAGGATAGCCGGCGACTGTCCATTCCCATTTTCGGAATTCTGATAATGACCAAACCAGTATCTGGCCTTGACGCTGAGCAAGGCTTGCTTGGGCGCGTGTTTAAACTCAAGCAACATGGCACGACGGCGCGTACGGAAACGATTGCCGGTATCACCACTTTCCTCACCATGGTGTATATCGTGTTCGTTAACCCTCAAATTTTGGGCGCGGCGGGCATGGATACCCAGGCGGTATTTGTCACTACCTGTTTGATCGCCGCCTTCGGCAGCATCTTTATGGGCCTGCTGGCGAACCTGCCGGTGGCGCTGGCGCCGGCGATGGGCCTGAACGCCTTCTTCGCCTTCGTGGTGGTCGGGGCGATGGGCATCTCCTGGCAGGTGGGCATGGGCGCCATCTTCTGGGGCGCGGTCGGCCTGCTGCTGCTGACCATTTTCCGCATTCGCTACTGGATGATCGCCAACATTCCGGTCAGCCTGCGGGTCGGCATCACCAGCGGCATCGGTCTGTTCATCGGCATGATGGGGCTGAAAAACGCCGGCATCGTGGTGGCCAACCCGGACACGCTGGTGACCATCGGCAGCCTGACCTCGCACAACGTGCTGCTGGGGGCGCTCGGCTTCTTCATCATCGCCGTGCTCTCTTCGCGCAACTTCCACGCGGCGGTGCTGGTGTCTATCGTGGTCACCACCCTGATCGGCTGGATGCTGGGCGACGTGAAATACGGCGGCCTGTTCTCCTTGCCGCCGAGCATCACCTCGGTGGTGGGCCAGGTCGACGTGGCCGGCGCGCTGAACATCGGGCTGGCCGGGGTCATCTTCTCGTTTATGCTGGTGAACCTGTTCGACTCCTCCGGCACCCTGATCGGCGTTACCGATAAAGCCGGCCTGACCGACAGCCAGGGCAAGTTCCCGCGCATGAAGCAGGCGCTGTACGTTGACAGCATCAGCTCGGTGGCCGGTTCGCTGGCGGGTACCTCTTCCGTGACCGCTTACATCGAAAGCTCTTCCGGCGTTGCCGTCGGCGGCCGCACCGGTTTGACGGCGGTGGTCACCGGCCTGCTGTTCTTGCTGGTGATCTTCCTGTCGCCGCTGGCGGGCATGGTGCCGGCTTACGCCGCCGCCGGCGCGCTGATCTACGTCGGCGTGCTGATGACCTCCAGCCTGGCGCGGGTGAAGTGGGACGATCTGACCGAAGCGGTACCGGCGTTTGTCACCGCGGTGATGATGCCGTTCAGCTTCTCGATCACCGAAGGTATCGCGCTCGGCTTTATCTCCTACTGCGTGATGAAGCTCGGCACCGGCCGCTGGCGTGAAATCAGCCCGTGCGTGGTGGTGGTGGCGCTGCTGTTCGTGCTGAAGATCGTCTTCGTCGACGGCCATTGACTGCCAAAGGGCCGGCGCCTGCCGGCCCTGAACCCCTAGACACCCGGCGTCGCATCCGGCGCCCGATCCAACACCCACTGCAATGGCCGCCTGAAGCGTGCCTGCCAACTGCCGGCGGCATCCTCGCCCTGGGCGAAGTGCAGCGTCTGCACCTGATTATCCTCCCCGAACAGATTGGCGAAGTGCAATGCCAGCGCCTGCTCGCTGAAGTTCTGCCGATCGTAATACGCCATCACGATTTTCTTTTGCGCCGCCAGCGACTGCTGGGCCGGCTTGATCTCGCCGTTGGGGGCGATCAGGAGCGCGCCGGCGTAAAACTGCGGGTACTTCGCGATCAGGTTGGCGGCGTGCAGTGCGCCCTGGCCGCGGGCGCTGAGGTAAATCCGTTGGGTATTCAGCTTTAGCTGCGGAGCCAGCTGTTGCAGCGTACGCTGAATGGCGGTGTGGGTGCTCTCGTCGCTGTAATTCGACCAGCGGAAGCTGTTTTCCGACAGCATCTGCGTGCCGTTGATCTCGATGTACGCCACGCCCATTTCGCCGAACAGCAGCCGTTCTTCGGGGCTGATGGCGGCGGCTTTGCCGTAGGTATGCAGGAAGATCACCGTTGGCCAGCCTTCAGGCGGCGCTTCTCCGTCCGGCATCGCGTAGCTGGCCTTGCCTTCATAGTGACGGGCGTGCTGCAGATAGCGCGCTTTGGTGGCGGCCAGGATCGATTGGTAGGTGGCGGAGTGCTGGATGCTGTTGAAGGCGTCGTCCTCCAGCAGGTTGTAGTAGTACCACAGGCCGCGGTCGGCGCTCAGCTGCAGGTAACGCTCCGCCAGCTCGGTTTGGCCTTTCTCCGCCGACGATACCGCCAGCTGGTAGGGCGCCCAGACGTTGCGGCCGTCTTCGCGCATCAGCGTCAGGTACAGCGACATGGCGCCCAGCTTTTTGTCTTCCTGGTTTTGCGCGGATCGCGACAGCTGGGCGTTGAGCGCGCTGTGTGCCGGTAGCTCCAGCGGCTCTTCACCGGCGGGATAACGCATGTCTGCGGCGAAAGCGGGACTGGTGATGGAAACAAAAAATAACGCTAAGATGAAAAAATACATGATGCTATGGCTTTAATTTTCAATGAATTGACGGACTTCATGTCCTGTTGCGGCGCCCCGCGGGCGCCGCGAGACGGTCACTCCACGCGGCGAATAAAATCGCTGAACGCGGACAGCTGACCGGTCAGGAAATCCAGCGTTCCCTGATCGCTCAGTTCACCGGCCTGTTCATCGACCTTGCTCTGGATCACGCCGCCCATAAACTCAGGCTTGTTCATTACCATCGCATCGAGGAACACCAGGATCTGGCGCAGATGATATTGGCAGCGCGCGCCGCCGATCGGCCCCATCGAGCTGGTTTGAATGGCGACCGGCTTGCCGGCCAGCGGCTGATTCGGCAAGCGAGACAGCCAGTCGATGGCGTTCTTCAACCCGCCGGGCACGGAATAGTTATATTCAGGGGTGACGATGATCACGCCGTCGGCCTGGCGGATCTGTTCGGCGATCGCCTCGACAGCGGCAGGGAAGCCTTCACCCTGTTGCATGTCGGCGTCGTACAGCGGGATATCGCGGATAGAGGGTAGCGCTTCAATGGTGACGCCCTGTGGGGCCAGCCCAGGCAGGGCGCGGGCCACCATGGCGTTGTAGGAGCCTTTGCGCAGGCTACCGAGCAGAGTGACGATTTTCAAGGCTTGGTCTGACATGGTGATTCTCCCTTTCGAATGAGCAGATTCAGCGTACAACATGGGCGAATAGTAGGCTAAAGCGCGGGTCGAGAATAGGTGATTGCTCAACATTTAGCTGTCTTTACAATTTAATCCAGCAACTTGTGCGGTAAAGACAGCGTTCTCCGCTTTGCGCTGCGTTAACCGGGCGTCTTCAGGCCCGTCAGTTTAACGAAGCGCGAGGACGCCGCCGGGCTGCGCGGCGAGATTTCCCCGTCTTTGTGCAGGCCGCGGCGCTCTTCGTAGCGCCAGCACAGCAGGCGGTCCAGGCCGGGGCTGCCGGCGCAGGCCCAGCTCAGGTATTCGTCGGCGTCGCTCATCACCTGAACGTCCGGCGTGGCGCTGGAGCGCAGGTGGCCGGAGAAGGGATGCAGACGCAGCGTAGCCTGGCCGCTGTTGCCGAGGCCGGAAATTTTCAGCACGCTTTGCCGGATGCTCCACAGCTGAGTTTCTGCCTCCAGCCGATCGTCCTGCGCGCCGATCCAGGCACTTTCCGCCGGCGTCTGATGCGCGTGTTGCAGCGCGCTTTGCCGGGTACCGCGCGCCCGCATCACTTCGATATCCAGTCCCACTTTGCCCTCGTCGCTGAGCAGCACGCCCACGGTGTTGCTGGCGTAAGCGAGGCTGAAATCGGGCAGCTGATGATCGGCGAAACAGGGGCGGCCGGTCGGCGTGGTGGCGATGGGGGGCAGCGTCGGCAGACCGTACAGGTAGAACATCATTTCGGCGAGCAGAATGCGCCCTTGCAGAAAGCGCGTGCGGCGTTTAACGGAAAAGGTGCGGGTGGCGGCTATCACTTCGTCGGAGAGTCTTTGGGTATCTAGGACAGCGGAGGCCGGTGTCCAGCGGGCAAAATGACACGCCATTGTTCACTCCATGACAGAGGGTCGCTAAGAACGCAGGGGTGTTAGATTAAGACTAAGTTGAGGATTTATCATCAAAAAACACTATGCGTTTTATCCGATTTGTTGCCGATTTCAATGATGAGCGGCGCAGGCGTTATTCCAGGATCCAGCTATCGCCGGTGGCCGGCGAGATCCCTGCCGGCAGCCATAGCCGGCCCCAGGTGCCGGTACAGTGGCAGCCCATGATCTTTTCCGGCTGATGCTGCCGCAAAAAACGGCGGACGTGCCAGAGCGTGCGCGGGGAAGCGCAGCGCAGATGAAAACCGCCGATCAAGGCGTGGATCCGAACGATCCCGGTTATTTTCTGGCAGTGGCGCACGATATTGACGATCCCGCGGTGCCCACAGCCGGTCACGATCACCAGACCGCGATCCGATTTGTAAATCAGCACGCCTTCGTCGATCACGTAATCCACCGCCGCGTTTTCCCCGGCGATCACCCCGTATGCGCGCGGTGCGGGTACCGCGATTTCGCCTGACCACATAAAGCGATCGCCGATCGCCAGCGGTTTACGGCTGTATTGCATACGATGGCGCGCGTAGTCGATATCCAAAGAGAGCTTTTTGATTTTGCGGGTGTGGCCCAGCACCTTCAGCGCCGCATAGCGCTCATCGCCGACCTGCGGGTGACAGATGATGCGGCTGTTGTCCGGCAGCCAGGCGACGCCGCCGCAGTGGTCATAGTGGCCGTGGGAGAGCACCGTTGCGGTAATACGGGAGAGATCGACGCCCATCAGCGCCGCATTGCGCAGAAAGCAGTCGTCGGGGCCGGTATCGAACAGTATGGACGTCGTCTCATCCTCAATCAGCAGGCTTAGCCCGGCCTTGGCCTGCAATAGTGGGTTGGCGCCGGCGGCGCGGCGGTTTTCCAGCAGTACCTTGAGGGTCAATGCCATGTTGACTCGTTCCTGAGAGAGATTCCTGACTTTTCAGTATAGCGTGGAGGGCGGTAGCGGCTCTGTGAGCCGGCGCGCAGAGCGCGGGAAAGAAAAACGGCCGGAACAAGGGCTTGTCCCGGCCGTGAAGGCGTCTGGCGGCGTTATTTACCGATACAGAAGCTGGAGAAGATGCGGCCCAGCAGGTCGTCGGAGGTGAATTCGCCGGTGATTTCACTCAAGGCCAGCTGCGCCTGGCGCAGCTCCTCGGCCAACAGCTCGCCCGCGTAAGCGCTCACTAACTGTTCTTTGCCTTGCACCAGGTGCTGTGCCGCCAGTTCCAGCGCCTGCAGGTGGCGACGGCGCGCCAGGAAACCGCCTTCCATGTTGCTGGTGAAGCCCATGCTCTGTTTCAGATGATCGCGCAGCACATCGACGCCTTCGCCGGTGCGCGCCGACAGGCGAATAAGTGAGTGGTTGTTCACTTCCGTCAGACCCAGCGTTTCGCCGGTGATGTCGGCCTTGTTGCGCACCACGGTGATCGGCAGCGTGCCCGGCAGGCGCGCCATAAACTCCGGCCAGATCTCCGCCGGCTCGGTGGCGGCGGTGGTGGTGCCGTCCACCATAAACAGCACTCTGTCGGCTTGTTCGATCTCGTTCCACGCACGTTCGATGCCGATACGCTCAACTTCGTCGCTGGCGTCGCGCAGGCCGGCGGTGTCGATGATGTGCAGCGGCATGCCGTCGATATGGATATGTTCGCGCAGGACGTCGCGGGTGGTGCCGGCGATATCGGTGACGATCGCCGCTTCACGCCCGGCCAACGCATTGAGCAGGCTGGATTTACCGGCGTTGGGGCGTCCGGCGATCACCACCTTCATCCCTTCGCGCAGCAGGCTGCCCTGGCGCGCTTCGCCGCGCACGCTGTCCAGATCCGCCATCACGTCGTTGAGCTGCGCCTCGATTTTACCGTCGGACAGGAAGTCGATTTCCTCGTCCGGGAAGTCGATCGCCGCTTCCACGTAGATTCGCAGGTGAGTGAGCGCTTCCACGAGCTGGTGGATGCGGGTAGAGAAGGCGCCCTGCAGCGAGTTCATCGCCGAACGCGCCGCCTGCTCGGAGCTGGCGTCGATCAGATCGGCAATCGCTTCGGCCTGCGCCAAATCGAGTTTGTCGTTGAGGAACGCGCGTTCGGAGAACTCGCCGGGCCGTGCGATGCGCACGTCGGGCAGGGCCAGCACGCGCTTGAGCAACAGATCGAGGATCACCGGCCCGCCGTGGCCCTGCAGTTCCAGCACGTCTTCGCCGGTAAAGGAGTTCGGCCCCGGGAACCACAGCGCGATGCCCTGATCGAGGGTGGCGCCCGTGGCGTCGCGGAACGGCAGATAGTCAGCGTAGCGCGGCTTCGGCAGCTTGCCGAGCAACGCCTGGGCGACGTCTTTGGCCTGGCTTCCGGAAATGCGTAGAATGCCGACGCCGCCGCGTCCCGGCGGGGTGGCTTGGGCTACGATGGTATCGGTGGTGCTCATAACGGTTCTCTCTGACGATTAAGATGCAAAAAGGCGGTCTAATGACCGCCTTTGGTGTGACTGCAAGGGTCGGCGCGCCGAACCCCTACAATACGCTTAGCTTTTTTTCTTGTCGCGGCTGTGCAGACCGCGTTTTTCCAGACCACGGTAAATCAGCTGCTGCTGCAGGATGGTCACCAGGTTACTGACGATGTAGTACAGCACCAGACCGGACGGGAACCACAGGAAGAACACTGTGAAGATCACCGGCATGAAGGTCATGATTTTCTGCTGCATCGGGTCAGTCACGGTGGTCGGTGACATCTTCTGAATGAAGAACATCGTCACGCCCATCAGGATTGGCAGGATGTAGTACGGGTCTTGCGCCGACAGGTCATGGATCCACAGGGCGAACGGCGCGTGGCGCAGCTCGACCGAACCCATCAGCATGTAGTACAGCGCCAGGAAGATCGGCATCTGAATGATCAGCGGCAGGCAGCCGCCGAGCGGGTTCACTTTCTCCGCCTTGTACAGCGCCATCATCTCTTGGCTCATGCGCTGTTTGTCATCGCCGATGCGCTCGCGCATCGCCTGCAGCTTCGGCTGCAGCATGCGCATTTTCGCCATCGAGGTGTACTGCGCCTTGGTCAGCGGGTACATGATGCCGCGCACGATGAAGGTGATGATGATGATGGAGAAGCCCCAGTTACCGATAAAGCCGTGGATGAACTTCAGCAGTTTGAACAGCGGCTGGGAGATGAACCACAGCCAACCGTAATCCACGGTCAGGTCCAGGTGCGGCGCCAGCTGGGCCATCTGGTCCTGCAGCTCCGGACCGACCCACAGGGTCGCGTTCAGCTGCTGCTGAGCGCCCGGCTGCACCACGACCGGCGTAGATTTGAAGCCGATGGTGGACAGGTTGTCGCCCGGTTTGGCGGTGTAGAAGGTGTTGTCACCCTTGGTCGCCGGTACCCACGCGGTGGCGAAGTACTGTTGCAGCATGGCGACCCAACCGTCTTTGGTGGTGACGCTCAGGTTTTCGTCTTTGTCGAACGCGTATTTCTGGTACTTGTCATCGCTGGACGAGTACGCCGCGCCGCGGAAGGTGTGCAGCGCGAAGTTGCTGCTGCCGGTGTCGCGGTGCTTAGGCAATTCGGTGGTCTGCTTCAGCTGGCCGAACAGGGTCAGCTCCAGCGGTGCCGCGCCTTTGTTGTCGATGCTGTAATCCACGCCGACCGCATAGTGGTTGCGTTTGAGCACGAAAGTCTTGGTGTAGACCGCGCCGTCTTTATCGGTGTAGGTCAGCGGGATGCGCAGCTCGTCCTGGCCTTCCGGCAGGGTGTAGCTGTCCTGTGCCGCCTGATACAGCGGGCGTTCGCCGTTGGCCGGGTTGTCCGGGCCGTTTTTACCGGTCAGGCCGCTTTGCGCCTGATAGACGAACGACGGAGTGGTTTCCAGCAGTTGGAACGGAGTCGATGAACCCAGAGTATCCGGGTAGGCCAACAGTTTAGCCTGCTCGATATCGCCACCACGGGTGTTGATGGTCAGTGACAGCACGTCGGTGTTCACGGTAATCAGCTTACCCTGACCACTGGCTGGCACGGCCTGGCTGGCGGCATCACCGGCTACTGCGTTCGAAGTCTGTTGCGTGGTCTGTGCGGCCGGCTGCGGAGCGTTGTCCGTTTGCCATGCCTGCCAGATCATGAAAGACACGAACAGCAGAGCGATGAGGAGAAGATTGCGTTGCGAATCCATCGTTAGTGTTCTCTGTTATCGTCGGTTTTTGGCGGCACCGGATCATCGCCACCTGGGTTCAAAGGGTGGCATTTTAATACGCGTTTCAATGCTAACCAACTGCCTTTTATCATGCCAAACCTGCTTAATGCCTCAATTGCGTAATGAGAGCATGTCGGCTGGAAGCGACAACGAGGCCCTAGCAGCGGACTGATGACGAGCTGATAGGCCCGCACCAGCCCGATCAGGATGCGGGAGCCTGGCGACAGTGGCGACGCCATAATTTATCCAAAGCTTCCGTCAGCGCGCGGTTATCCAAATCCGCTATCCCCTTTTTGGCCACCACGACAAAATCCATCGCCGGTAATTCGTGCTGGCGCAGGCGGAAGCTTTCGCGGGTTAGGCGTTTGATCCGATTACGCTCGTGCGCGCGTTTGACGTGTTTTTTGGCGACGGTAAGACCGATGCGGGGATGCCCCAGCTGGTTCAGGCGGCCGAGGATGGTGATTTGCGGCGTGCCAGCCCGTTGTGGCTGCTGGAAGACGAAAGTGAAATGAGTGGGAGTTAACAAACGTAACTCCCTGGGAAAAGCGAGCTTAACCACTCAGCGGGTTAGCTTTATTACTTAGAAACAGTCAGACGAGCACGGCCTTTCGCACGACGGCGGGCCAGAACTTGACGACCATTTTTGGTGGCCATACGAGCACGGAAACCGTGGCTACGGTTGCGCTTCAATACGGACGGTTGGAAAGTGCGTTTCATAGCGATTTCTACCTAAACTTAAAATAATTACTGATCAGTAAACGCGTTTGGCTACTCGGCGTGAAGATGACCGACGCCTCAATCGCAATACATAAAGAAGCGGGATTGTAATAATTGTACAGTCCTGAGTCAATTCGCATCGCGCCAGCCTACCTGGTTGTCTGCCAATAACGGAACAAAATCCGGTCTTGGCCCGTGGTCACCGCAGAATCCTGTCTGGCTAATGACGCACCATAAGGAACCAGGTATCACACGTAGGGCGAAGATTATACGGACTCGGGGTGAAATCGCAAGGATCCCCGTGAGATCCTTTGCGCGCGATCGCAGGATCCGGCGTGGATAACAGGGTATAACCGGTTGACAATGTAAAAAACGCGGCGCAGCGACCGGGATCTGCGTGGTCATCCGGCGCCGGCGGTGAAAAGATCGCCGCCGGCCGCGGCCTGTGGATAAAATGGATCTAATCTGTGAGGAAGGGGAGGATCTCTTGCTCGGATTGCGCTATGATCCGTCATTCCGATCGCGATCCCTCATGCCGGGATCGTGAGGGACACAAACCGTGAAAGGCGGTTCGCATCCCCCACAGGCAAATCGCCGATGCCGGGTATGTGTCAAAAATCATGAGTTATAAAAAAGTTGCCCGTTTCTTTTCTTTATTGATCTTGTTCGAGTGGAGTCCGCCGTGTCACTTTCGCTTTGGCAGCAGTGTCTTGCCCGATTGCAGGATGAGTTACCTGCCACAGAATTTAGTATGTGGATTCGCCCATTGCAGGCGGAACTGAGTGACAACACCCTGGCGCTGTATGCGCCTAACCGTTTTGTGCTGGATTGGGTTCGCGATAAGTACTTAAACAACATCAATGGTCTGCTGAATGATTTCTGCGGTACGGACGCGCCTTTGCTGCGTTTTGAAGTCGGTAGCAAGCCGATCACGCAGGTGATCAGCCAGACCGTGACCGCCAGCGTCAGCAGCGCACCTGCGGCCCCGGCGGCACGCACGGCCGCGCCTTCGCGCCCGAGCTGGGACAACGCGGCGGCGCAACCCGAGCTCTCTTACCGCTCCAACGTCAACCCCAAACACACCTTCGACAACTTCGTCGAGGGTAAGTCCAACCAGCTGGCGCGCGCGGCGGCTCGCCAGGTGGCGGACAATCCGGGCGGCGCCTACAACCCTTTGTTCCTGTATGGCGGCACCGGCCTGGGTAAAACTCACCTGCTGCACGCGGTCGGCAACGGCATCATGGCGCGCAAGGCCAACGCCAAAGTGGTCTACATGCACTCGGAACGCTTCGTGCAGGACATGGTCAAAGCGTTGCAGAACAATGCCATCGAAGAGTTTAAGCGCTACTACCGTTCGGTGGACGCCTTGCTGATCGATGACATCCAATTCTTCGCCAACAAGGAGCGTTCGCAGGAAGAGTTCTTCCATACCTTTAACGCCCTGTTGGAAGGCAATCAGCAGATCATCCTGACCTCGGATCGCTACCCTAAAGAGATCAATGGGGTGGAAGATCGTTTGAAGTCCCGCTTCGGCTGGGGGCTGACGGTGGCGATCGAGCCGCCGGAGCTGGAAACCCGCGTGGCGATCCTGATGAAAAAGGCCGACGAGAACGACATTCGCCTGCCGGGCGAAGTGGCGTTCTTCATCGCCAAGCGCCTGCGTTCCAACGTGCGTGAGCTCGAAGGGGCGCTGAACCGCGTGATCGCCAACGCCAACTTTACCGGCCGGGCCATCACCATCGATTTCGTGCGCGAAGCGCTGCGCGATCTGCTGGCGCTGCAGGAAAAGCTGGTCACCATCGACAATATTCAAAAGACGGTGGCGGAGTATTACAAGATTAAAGTCGCGGATTTGCTGTCCAAGCGGCGTTCGCGATCCGTTGCCCGCCCGCGCCAGATGGCGATGGCGCTGGCGAAGGAACTCACCAACCACAGCCTGCCGGAAATCGGCGATGCGTTTGGTGGCCGCGACCATACCACGGTGTTGCACGCCTGCCGGAAGATCGAGCAGCTGCGTGAGGAAAGTCACGACATCAAAGAAGATTTCTCCAATTTAATCAGAACATTATCTTCATAGCGCTATGAAATTTATCGTTGAACGTGAGCATCTGCTAAAACCGCTGCAACAGGTAAGCAGCCCGCTGGGCGGCCGCCCGACCTTGCCGATCCTGGGCAATCTGCTGCTGCAGGTGACGGAAGGCTCCCTGCTGCTGACCGGCACCGATCTGGAGATGGAGATGGTGGCGCGCGTCGCCCTCTCCCAACCGCACGAGCCGGGCGCGACCACCGTGCCCGCGCGCAAATTCTTTGATATCTGCCGTGGCCTGCCGGAAGGGGCGGAGATCGCCGTCACACTGGAGAGCGAGCGCATGCTGGTGCGGTCCGGCCGCAGCCGCTTCTCGCTGTCCACGCTGCCGGCGGCGGACTTCCCGAACCTGGACGACTGGCAGAGCGAGGTAGAGTTCACCTTGCCGCAGGCGACGCTGAAGCGCCTGATCGAAGCCACCCAGTTCTCGATGGCCCATCAGGACGTGCGTTACTACCTGAACGGCATGCTGTTTGAAACCGAAGGCGAAGAGCTGCGCACCGTCGCCACCGACGGCCACCGCCTGGCGGTGTGCTCGATGCCGATCGGCCAACAGCTGCCGTCCCATTCGGTGATCGTGCCGCGTAAAGGGGTCATGGAGCTGGTGCGTCTGCTGGACGGCGGCGATTCGCTGCTGCAGCTGCAGATCGGCAGCAACAACATTCGCGCCCACGTCGGCGATTTCATCTTCACTTCCAAGCTGGTTGACGGCCGTTTCCCGGACTATCGTCGCGTCTTGCCGAAGAACCCGGATAAAACGCTGGAAGCCGGCTGCGATCTGCTCAAGCAGGCGTTTGCGCGCGCGGCCATTCTCTCGAACGAGAAATTCCGCGGCGTGCGGCTGTACGTCAGCCAGAACCAGCTGAAGATCACCGCCAACAACCCGGAGCAGGAAGAGGCAGAAGAGATCCTCGACGTCAGCTACGACGGCGCGGAGATGGAGATCGGCTTCAACGTCAGCTACGTGCTGGACGTGCTGAACGCGCTCAAGTGTGAAGACGTGCGCCTGCTGTTGACCGACTCGGTCTCCAGCGTGCAGATCGAAGACGGCGCCAGCCAGGCGGCGGCCTACGTTGTCATGCCAATGCGGTTGTGATCGATATCCGGGCTATCTTGCTTGCCATTTTACGATTGGGCAGTGCTCGCAATCCTCACGTACTCTGTGTACGCTCCGGTTGCTGTGCGCTGTCCGCTCGTAAACTGCCTGCGCCGATAACGCCCTTACAGTGAGCGTAGTTTCCCGGTGATAGAGTTGGCATGGCATTAACGCGTTTATTGATTAAAGATTTCCGCAATATCGAGGCGGCGGATTTGGCACTGGCGCCGGGATTCAACTTCTTGGTCGGCGCCAACGGCAGCGGCAAGACCAGCGTGCTGGAAGCAGTGTATACCCTCGGGCACGGCCGCGCCTTTCGCAGCCTGCAGGCCGGTCGGGTGATCCGCCACGACCAGCCGGAGTTCGTGCTGCACGGCCGCATAGAAGGTACGGAGCGCGAGCTGTCGGTAGGATTGAGCAAGAGCCGTCAGGGTGACAGCAAAGTACGCATCGATGGCAGCGACGGCCACAAGGTGGCCGAGCTGGCGCAGCTGCTGCCCATGCAGCTGATCACTCCCGAAGGTTTTACCCTGCTGAACGGCGGGCCGAAATTCCGGCGCGCCTTCCTGGACTGGGGCTGTTTTCATAACGAACCCGGTTTTTTCACCGCCTGGAGCAACCTGAAACGGTTACTGAAGCAGCGCAATGCCGCGCTGCGCCAGGTGAGTCGCTATGCGCAGATCCGCGCCTGGGATCAGGAACTGATCCCGCTCGCGGAGCGCATCAGCGAATGGCGGGCGGAATACAGCGACGCGATCGCCGCGGATATCACCGCGACCTGCGCGCAGTTTCTGCCTGAATTCGCCCTGAGCTTCTCCTTCCAGCGCGGCTGGGACAAAGAGAGCGACTACGGCGAGCTGCTGGAGCGCCAGTTCGAGCGCGACAGGGCGTTGACCTATACCGCGGTGGGGCCGCACAAAGCGGACTTCCGCATTCGTGCCGACGGCACGCCGGTAGAGGATTTGTTATCGCGCGGTCAGCTTAAGCTGCTGATGTGCGCGTTGCGCTTGGCGCAGGGTGAGTTTCTCACCCGGCAGAGCGGGCGGCGTTGCCTGTATCTGATTGATGATTTTGCCTCCGAGCTGGACACCGGCCGTCGCCGGTTGCTGGCCGATCGCCTGAAAGCCACCCAGGCCCAGGTTTTTGTCAGCGCGGTCAGCGCTGAACAAGTGACCGACATGGCCGGTGAAAAGGGCAAGATGTTCCGCGTGGAACAGGGTAAAATAGAGATTCAACCACAGGACTAAAATGAGCGAGAAACGTTGATGTCGAATTCTTATGACTCCTCAAGTATCAAGGTATTAAAAGGGCTGGATGCGGTGCGCAAGCGCCCGGGCATGTATATCGGCGATACCGATGACGGCACCGGTCTGCACCACATGGTATTCGAGGTTGTGGACAACGCTATCGACGAAGCGCTCGCGGGCCACTGTAGTGACATTCAGGTCACCATCCATGCCGACAACTCGGTATCGGTACAGGATGACGGCCGCGGCATTCCGACCGGCATTCACCCTGAAGAAGGGGTTTCAGCCGCAGAGGTCATCATGACCGTGCTGCACGCCGGCGGTAAATTCGACGACAACTCCTATAAAGTTTCCGGCGGCCTGCACGGCGTGGGCGTCTCGGTGGTTAACGCTCTGTCTGAGAAACTGGAGCTGGTGATCCGCCGCGAAGGCAAAGTACACGAACAAACTTACAGCCACGGTGAGCCGCAGGCGCCGCTGAATGTGGTGGGCGAAACCGAGCAGACCGGCACCATGGTGCGTTTCTGGCCGAGCCACCAGACCTTCACCAATGTGACCGAATTCGAATACGACATTCTGGCCAAGCGTCTGCGCGAGCTGTCCTTCCTCAACTCCGGCGTGTCTATCCGCCTGCAGGACAAGCGCACCGACCGTGAAGACCACTTCCATTACGAAGGCGGCATCAAGGCGTTTGTCGAGTACCTGAACAAGAACAAAACCCCGATCCACCCGAACGTGTTCTACTTCTCGACCGTGAAAGACGACATCGGCGTGGAAGTGGCGCTGCAGTGGAACGACGGTTTCCAAGAAAACATCTACTGCTTCACCAACAACATTCCGCAGCGCGACGGCGGCACGCACCTGGTCGGTTTCCGTACCGCGATGACCCGTACGTTGAACAGCTACATGGAAAAGGAAGGCTACAGCAAGAAGGCCAAGGTCAGCGCCACCGGCGATGATGCGCGTGAAGGCTTAATCGCCGTGGTGTCGGTGAAGGTGCCGGATCCGAAGTTCTCTTCTCAGACCAAGGACAAGCTGGTCTCTTCCGAGGTGAAAACCGCGGTTGAAACGTTGATGAACGAGAAGCTGGTGGATTACCTGATGGAAAATCCAGGCGACGCGAAAATCGTGGTCGGCAAAATCATCGACGCGGCGCGCGCGCGCGAAGCGGCGCGTAAAGCGCGTGAGATGACCCGCCGCAAAGGCGCACTGGATCTGGCCGGCCTGCCGGGCAAACTGGCGGACTGCCAGGAACGCGATCCGGCGCTGTCCGAACTGTACCTGGTGGAAGGGGACTCCGCGGGCGGCTCTGCCAAGCAGGGGCGCAACCGCAAGAACCAGGCTATCTTGCCGCTGAAGGGGAAAATCCTCAACGTCGAGAAAGCGCGTTTCGACAAAATGCTCTCCTCGCAGGAAGTGGCGACGCTGATCACCGCGCTGGGTTGCGGCATTGGCCGCGACGAGTACAGCCCGGATAAGCTGCGTTACCACAGCATCATCATCATGACCGATGCCGACGTCGACGGTTCGCACATCCGTACGCTGCTGTTGACCTTCTTCTACCGCCAGATGCCGGAAATCATCGAGCGTGGCCACGTGTTCATCGCGCAGCCGCCGCTGTACAAGGTGAAGAAAGGCAAGCAAGAGCAGTACATCAAAGATGACGAGGCGATGGATCAGTACCAGATCGCCATCGCGATGGACGGCGCTACGCTGCACACCAATGCCAGCGCACCGGCGCTCGGCGGCGAGCAGCTGGAAAAACTGGTGGCCGAACACTACGGCGTGCAGAAGCTGATCGGCCGTATGGAGCGCCGCTACCCGCGCGCGCTGCTGAACAGCCTGATCTATCAGCCGACGCTGAACGAAGGCGATCTCAGCGATGAAGCCAAGGTGAAAACCTGGATCGCTTCGCTGGTGCAGGCGCTGAACGACAAAGAGCAGCACGGCAGCAGCTATGACTTCGTTATCTTCGAGAACCGTGAGCGCCAGATGTTCGAGCCGGCGCTGCGCATCCGCACCCACGGCGTGGATACCGACTATAAGCTGGACTTCGACTTCATTCACGGCGGCGAATACCGCAAGATCTGCCAGCTGGGCGAGAAGCTGCGCGGGCTGATCGAAGACGGTGCGTTCATCGAGCGTGGCGAACGTCGTCAGCCGGTAGACAGCTTCGAGCAGGCGCTGGAGTGGCTGGTTAAAGAGTCGCGCCGCGGCCTGTCGGTGCAGCGTTATAAAGGTCTGGGCGAGATGAACCCGGAGCAGCTGTGGGAAACCACCATGGATCCGGAAAGCCGCCGCATGCTGCGTGTGACCGTCAAGGACGCCATCGCTGCCGATCAGCTGTTCACCACGCTGATGGGCGATGCGGTTGAACCGCGCCGCGCCTTTATCGAAGAAAACGCCCTGAAAGCGGCGAACATCGATATCTGATGCGTTAATGGCTGTGAAAATCCGCGCCGGGCGACCCGCGCGGATTTTTTTACGCCTTTTTTGGCGCTGACAGCCGAGGCTGAAACGCGTTAGCATGAGAAAAAACCACTGGGAGAAGCGTTGAATGGCTATTGAACTGATTGCGATCGACATGGACGGCACGTTGCTGGATCCGCAGCACCAAATCACGCCGGCGGTAAAGCAGGCTATCGCGGCAGCGCGGCGCAAAGGGGTGCACGTGGTGCTGGCCACCGGGCGGCCTTATGTCGGCGTGCAGGACTATCTGCGCCAGTTGGACATTCAGGGCCCCGGCGATTTCTGTATAACCTATAACGGCGCACTGGTGCTGCGTGCGGTCGACGGCGCCTGCATCCTGCAGGAAACGCTGGGCTTCGAGGACTATCTGCACTTCGAACAGATGGCGCGCGAGCTCGGCGTTCACTACCAGGCGTTCGATTTCGACACCCTGTATACCCCGAACAAAGACATCGGCAAATACACCATACACGAGGCGGAAATGACCGGTATTCCGCTGAAATACCGCAGCGTGGAAGAGATGGATCGCCAGATGCGTTTCCCTAAAGTGATGATGATCGACGAGCCGGAGTTGTTGGACCGCGCTATCGCGCGCATCCCGTCGGAAACGCGCGAGCGTTATACCATTTTGAAAAGCGCGCCTTATTTCCTCGAGATTCTGCACAAGAACGTCGATAAGGGCGCCGGGGTGAGAATGCTGGCCGAGCACCTCGGCGTGGCGCGGGAAAACATCATGACGCTGGGGGATCAGGCCAACGATACGGCGATGATTGAGTATGCCGGCGTCGGCGTGGCGATGGGCAACGCGATTCCCGAGCTGAAAGCGGTGGCGCAGTTTGTCACCGGCGCCAATACCGAAGACGGCGTGGCGCGCGCCATCGAGAAGTTCGTGCTCAACGCCTGAGAACACGGGGCGCTGCGGCGCCCCTTTATATTGCCGCCAACACCCCTTTGGCGATCTGCAGATCCTGAATCGCCAGCCCGGTAAGATCGGCGATGGTGATGTGCTGCGGTTCGCTTCGCAACCGCCCGCCCTGCGCCAAGAGGGCGCCCATTTCGACGATTGGCATTGAAGTGAGCCTGTTTTGCCGATAAGCCGTCGCGATCTCGCCATAGTCAGCGCATTGCGCCAGCGCATCGACCAGCAGCGCGTCCGCGTTGGCCACCAGATCGGTCGCCAGCTCCTGCTTGCCGGGCGCGTCGGCGCCCACGGCGGTGATGTGCGTGCCGGGCCGGATATCCGCAGCCTGCAAGATCGGTTCGCGGCTGGGCGTGGTGGTCACGATCAGTTGACAGTGCGCCGCCAGCTCGGCCGCGTCCTGTGTGACCCGCACCCGAAAACCTTCGGCCTCGGCATCGCGCCGATACGCCGCCAGCGCCTGTTCGTTGCGGCCCCACACCCACACCTCGCGGCAATCGGTCACCGGTTTCAGGCATTGCAGCTGTAGCCGCGCCTGCAGGCCGGTGCCGACCATGCCGATCGCCTGAATATGCGGCGGCGCGCACAGTTCGGCGGCGATGCGGCCGGCCAGTGCGGTGCGCAGCGCGGTCAGCCAGCCCTCATCCTGCAGCAGCGCCCGGGGTTCGCCGGTTTGGGCGGAGAACGCCATCACCAATCCCTGATTGCTGGCCAGGCCGCGCTCGGCGTTGCGATAGAAACCAGTGGACACCTTGACCACGAACAGCTCGTCGCCTTCCAGCCAGGCGGATTTGATGCAGCAATCGCCGGCGGCCTGTTCGAACAGGAAATGCTGTACCCGCGGCTGTTGCACCCGCCGCTGCGAATAGGCGATAAACCCCTGCTTCAGCAGCGCGGTTATGGCCTCGGCGTCGAACGCGGCGAGGATTTGCTGCCGGTTAAGGATGTGCATCGGCGACGGCCTTAAGGTATTTCTCCAGCACGATGTTTTTACCGCACAGCACCACCGCCACTTTTTTCCCCTGAAATTCCGGCGCCAGCCTGATCGCCGCCGCCAGCGCCACGCCGGCCGCGCCTTCGATAATCCACCGATCGCTGGCGGCGATCCGGCGCATCGCGTGTTTGATCTCTGCTTCGCTGACCAGTACTTTGCGGTCGATCAGCTGCTGGCACAGGGGAAAGGTCACGGCGCCCGGTTCGACGCCGCCGGCGGTGCCGTCGGACAGCGTTTCTTGCTCTTCCACCGGGAAGATATGGCCCGCTTCCAGCGCGCTGTACATGCTGGTGGCGTTTTCAGGCCAGCAGGCGATAAGCTGCGTGTTCGGCGACAATTGCCGCAAAACGGTGCCGATACCGGCGATATAACCACCGCCACCCACCGCCACGAACACGGCGTCCAGACCGGTGAGCTGTTCAACCAGCTCCATGCCGCAGGTGCCCTGGCCGGCGATCACCTGCTCGTCGTTATACGGCGAGATATAGGTTTTTCCCTGTTCGCGGGCGGCCTGTTCCCCGGCCAGTTCGGCGTTCAGCGCATCGCCCGGCACCAGTTCCACGGTGCCGCCCAGCGCGCGGATGGTGTCTAGCTTGATGCTCGCCGCCGTCTCCGGCGCATAAACCGTGACGCCAACGCCCATCAGCTGCCCCGCCAGGGCGACCGCCTGGCCGTGATTGCCGGTTGAGGCGGCGATCACGCCGCGCCGGCGTTGCTCGCTATCCAGCAATCGCAGCTTGTTGCTGGCGCCGCGAAATTTAAAGGAGCCGGTGTGCTGCAGATGGTCGCATTTCAGATACAGCTCACAGCCGAGCTGCTGTGAAAGCAGCACGCTGCGCTCCAGGGGCGTGACCCGTACCTGAGGGCGCAGTTGCTGATGGGCAGAAACAATGGCATCGAAGAGGGGATTCATACCGGCTCCGTAATATTTTGGACTTAAAAATCCAGTTTGTACTTTTTTGTATTGATTGTAAACCCCGTCGCCCGCCCGCCGGGCAACCCGGCCCGCCAGCGGCAACGGCCGGGGAAGCGCATCGCGTTGGCGTTGAAAATAATCATTAACCTGTCGTTTAGCGACACGATTTTTTATTTATTTGCGTTAAGGAAGCTGCTGCCGCTGACTTATTTTGATAAAGGAAATGAGAATGAAAAAAATAGCGCTCGCGGCATCCGCCTATACGGCATGGGCGCCGTTGAGTTTCGCCGCCAGGAATGCGAGCGCCTAATCGGCCGCTTATTTCCTGCCGATGCCGTCGTTCGGCTTAAATGATAAGACGCTGAAAAATAATTGCGTCATTTCGAACCGAAAAATCCCCCCGCCTTACCCGCGCAGGCCATGTGAAACGCTGTCGCCGATCCGGTAAGATGGCGACTCAGTGCCGGCATGCGCAGGAGAACCGCCATGAGCCATCGGGAAAAACAACTGACTTTCGACCCTCGCGGGCATCAGTTAACCAATATCAACGTCTGGACGCCGGACAGCCAATGGCTGGCTTATGACGTGCGCCCGCGCGGCGCCTCTTTCACCGGTCTGAGCATCGAGCGGGTCAACGTCGCCAGCGGCGCGGTGGAGGTGGTTTATCGCGCCCAGCACGGCGCCCACGTCGGCGTGGTCACGGTCAGCCCCGATGCGCCGGCGCGTTATGCCTTTATCCACGGTCCGGAGCACCCCGACAGCGCCTGGCAGTATGATTTTCACCACCGCCGCGGGGTGATCGTCAGTGAACCGGATCGCGAGTTGGCCATCACCCTCGACGCGCTGGATATCACCGCCCCCTACACGCCCGGCGCGCTGCGCGGCGGCAGCCATGTGCACGTTTTCAGTCCGGACGGCAGCCGTCTTAGCTTTACCTACAACGATCACGTCATGCACGAACGCGATCCGGCGCGCGATCTGCGCAACGTCGGGGTGGCCGTGCCGCTGCACGGGGTCAATCCGCCGAAACAGCACCCGCGCGAGTATGACGGTAGCCACTATTGCGTGCTGGTCAGCGAAACCGTGCCGCAGCCGCAGCCGGGCAGCGATCAGATCAATCGCGCCTACGAAGAAGGCTGGATCGGCCGCGAAGGTTACCGTAAGGCCGACGGCAGCCGGCAGCGCTGGGCGCTGGCGTTCATCGGCGATACGCTGTCCGCCTCCGGCGAGAAGCTGCCGGAGGTGTTTATCGTCGATCTGCCGGAGAACGATGCCGATTACGCCAGGGCGGGCGCTTTGCCGCTGCAGGGGACGGAAAGCGAGCTGCCGGCGCCGCCGCAGGGCGTCAGGCAGCGGCGGGTAACCTTTACCGGCGATCGTCGTTTTCCGGGCGTGGCCGGCGCGCCGCGCCATTGGCTGCGCAGTTCGCCGGACGGCAGCCAGATTGCATTTTTGATGAAGGATGACGGCGGCGTGGTGCAGCTGTGGACGGTGTCGCCGAACGGCGGGGAGCCGCGCCAGGTGAGCCGCAGCGAGCATGACATCCAGTCGGCGTTCAGCTGGCACCCGCAGGGCGGGGCGATTGCTTTGGTGTGCGATAACAGCGTGATGCTGTGCGAGGTCGCCGGCGGCCGCCTGCAGCGTTTAACGCAGCGCAGCGCGCAGCCGCCGTCGGCGGATGCCGTGGTGTTTTCACCGGATGGCAAGAAAGTGGCGTTTATGCGCGAGATAGCGGGGTTCAACCAGATCTTTGTGGTTGAGGTGTAAGGCGGGCCTGGCGGCCCGCTGCGTGCGCGATTAGTGGGTGGCGGTGCTGTCGTTGCCTTCGCCGGGATTGCCGGTTGCCGCCAGATTCTGCTGCTCGCTGCGCAGGATGCGCGCTTTTGGCGAGTCTGCGGTGGCGTCGTTGCCGGAACGCAGATAGTCGTAAGGCAACAGTACGGTGTCCATCACCGCGGAGAACGGCAGATCCAGCGCCACCAGCGGCATCATCGCCCAGCTGGTGTTGTCGTCCTTCAGCATGTCCACGCTGGCGCGGGTGCCGGGATAGTAACCCTGATTCGGGCCGGTATGGCTCATCACGCTGGAGCAACCGCTGGTCGCCAACAACATGCAGCCCGTCGCTATCGCTTTCATCGTCGTCATTAATCCATCCTGCAGGGTTGCTGTTCCCCTAAATTAAGCTGATTTATAACATCCTGTTGCTGCTTTTAAAGAAGCAAAATCCCGCTCTGTGGCGGCTCTCTCACTTTAGTGTAAGTGGTAAAAAAACTTTCGCCTAATCGGTGCGAAGTTTTTTTGATCCTCGCCTGTTGAATTGATGAAATCAACCCCCATTTTATCATCAGAGCCGAATTGAGAATTCGCCGTAAGGGAATTCTGGCTTAATTAGCCTGTCCAGAGTGGAAGGCGTATTTATTTCAACCTCGCTGAAGTGCCTTAGGAGGCTGTTTTATGCGTAATTTTGATCTTTCCCCGCTATACCGTTCCGCCATTGGTTTCGATCGCTTGTTTAACGCGCTGGAAGCCGGTCAGAGTCAGGGCAACGGCGGTTATCCGCCTTATAATGTCGAGCTGGTGGACGAAAATCATTATCGCATCGCCATCGCGGTAGCCGGGTTTGCCGAGCAGGAGCTGGAGATCACCACGCAAGATAATCTGCTGATCGTGCGCGGGGCGCACAATAACGAACCGGCAGAAAAAACCTATTTATACCAGGGCATCGCCGAGCGTAATTTCGAGCGTAAATTCCAGCTGGCCGAACATATTCAAATTAAAGGCGCCAAACTGGAGAATGGCCTGTTGTATATCGACATGCAACGCATCGTGCCGGAAACATTAAAACCGCGCCGCATCGAAATTAAATAAATTCCCGTTTCGCCGGCAGGTACGCTGCCGGAAAATAATACCTAGCCTGCCGTCAGGGGGCTGAATAAACACATCTCGCTTAATGAAAGGAGTTGTTCCTATGCGTAATTACGATTTATCCCCGCTTCTGCGTCAGTGGATTGGTTTTGATAAATTGGCCAGTTCAATGGGTGGCCAGGAACCCCAGGGGTTCCCACCGTACAACATCGAGAAAAGCGATGACAATCACTACCGCATTTCTCTGGCGCTGGCCGGTTTCCGGCAGAGTGAACTGAATATCGAAGTGGAAGGGCCGCGGTTGACCGTCAGCGGTAAACCTACGCCGCCGGAAAAACAGGTCGAATACCTGCATCAAGGCCTGGTGTGCAAAGAGTTCCAGCTGACCTTCACCCTGGCGGAGCATCTGCAGGTGTCCGAGGCCAAATTTGAAAACGGCCTGCTGCACATCGATCTGGTGCGTCAGGTGCCGGAAGCCTTGCAGCCGCAGCGCATCGCCATCGGTGCGACGCCGGAGCTGGAAGCCAAATAACCGACTGAAAAACGGTCATCATCATGCGGGGGAGATCCAGACGGATCTCCCCCGCTGCGTTATGTGGCGCACGCCACAGTCCCCCCGTCTGTCCGATGTCATAATCCTTGTTAACTGTGTGCTTTTAACTGCGAATTCCCGATTCAACTTTGGCAAGGATGTGATCTATGAACGATATCGCCCTGACCGTCAGCATGTTGGCGCTGGCGGCCGTCATTGGGCTGTGGATGGGGAACTGGAAGCTGTACGGCGTCGGGCTGGGCATCGGCGGCGTGCTGTTCGGCGGCATCCTGGTCGGTCACTTCGCCCAGAGTGGGCAAATCAGCCTGAACGGGGACATGCTGCACTTTATCCAGGAGTTCGGCCTGATCCTGTTCGTTTACACCATCGGTATTCAGGTCGGCCCCGGTTTCTTCTCTTCGCTGCGCGTCTCCGGTCTGCGCCTCAACGCCTTCGCGGTGCTGCTGGTGCTGACCGGCGGTGTCGTGGCGGCGGCGGTGCACAAGCTGTTCGACGTGCCGCTGCCGATCATCCTCGGCGTGTTCTCCGGCGCGGTCACCAATACTCCGGCGCTGGGTGCCGGTCAACAAATCCTGACCGATCTCGGTTCCGATCCGGCGTTGGTGGACGGGATGGGCATGGGCTACGCCATGGCCTATCCGTTCGGCATATGCGGCATTCTGCTGGTGATGTGGCTGATCCGGCTGTTTTTCCGCATCAACATCGAGCGCGAGGCGCAGGCGTTTGAAAGCAGCCTGGGCAATCAGCGTGAGCTGCTGCACGCCATGAACGTGGCGGTGCGCAACCCGAATCTGCAGGGCATGGCGATCAAGCAGGTGCCGCTGCTCAACGGTGAAGCGATCGTCTGTTCGCGCCTCAAACGCGGGGAGCTGCTGATGGTGCCGGCGCCGCACGAGCGGCTGGAGCTTGGCGACTACCTGCATCTGGTGGGCAAACGCGAAGATCTGGAAAATGCTCGGCTGGTGATCGGCGAAGAGGTGGATGCCTCGCTGTCGACGCGCGGCACCGCGCTGCAGGTGGTGAGGGCGGTGGTGACCAACGAGCAGGTGCTGGGCAAGAAAATCCGCGATCTGAACCTGAAGCAGAAGTATGACGTGGTGATTTCACGCCTCAACCGCGCCGGCGTGGAGCTGGTGGCCGGCAGCAACGTGACGCTGCAGTTCGGCGACATTCTCAACCTGGTCGGTCGGCCGGAGGCCATCGACGCGGTGACGGCAATCGTCGGCAACGCCCAACAAAAACTGCAGCAGGTGCAGATGCTGCCGGTCTTTATCGGCATCGGCCTCGGGGTGCTGCTCGGCTCCATTCCGCTGTTCGTACCCGGCTTCCCGGCGGCATTGCGGCTGGGGTTGGCCGGCGGGCCGCTGGTGGCCGCGCTGATCCTGGGGCGCATCGGCAGCATCGGCAAGCTGTATTGGTTTATGCCGCCGAGCGCCAACCTGGCGCTGCGCGAACTGGGCATCGTGCTGTTTCTGGCGGTGGTTGGATTGAAATCGGGCGGCAACTTCATCGATACGTTGTTGCACGGCGAGGGGCTGACGTGGGTCGGGTACGGCGCGCTGATCACCGCCATTCCGCTGCTGAGCGTCGGTATTCTGGCGCGCACGGTGGGCAAGATGAACTATCTGACGCTGTCCGGCATGCTGGCGGGATCGATGACCGATCCGCCGGCGCTGGCGTTCGCCAACGGTCTGCATCCCACCAGCGGCGCCGCCGCACTGTCTTACGCCACCGTGTATCCGCTGGCGATGTTCCTGCGCATCATGTCGCCGCAGCTGCTGGCGGTGCTGTTCTGGACGCTGTAACGCTGCCCGACTACAGCCGGTAAGGCATTAACACGCCGTTGTCAGTGCCAAAATCTTTGGGGTTGCGGGAGATGAGCGTCCGGAACCCCACCTGCGCGGTGGCCCAGATAATGGCGTCCGGCAGCTTCACATGCTGTGAGTGGCGCAATTCTACGGCGCGTTCGGCAACTTCATCGGTAATAGGCAGCAGCAGGAATTGCCCTAAAAACTGGCGCGTTTTCAGCTCCAGCGCCGGCCCCTGTTTTTTGGCACCCACTATCACTTCCATCCAGGTGATGGCGCTAATAGCCGGGTTGATGTGGTATTCGGTCAGAACGTCTTTGGCTTGAGGAATGCCGTTGAGATAATCGATCAGGATATTGGTGTCGAATAACGCCCGTTGAGCCACCATTATTCCCACTCCTCGCGCTGACGATTTTCGTAGTCTACGCCATCGCCCATCGCCCCGGACCAGAGCCCGAAGGCATTGCTGGGATCTTCAACGTGGTTCTCCGCCAGATAACGGGAGACGGCCTGACGGATGATTTCGGCCCGGGGAACGTGGCGGATATTTTTCAGATTGTCGAGCTGCCGCAGGTCTTCTTCAGGTAAATCGATCACGATGCGAGTCATCGCTAGCCTTCCAAAAAAAGATATACGATATATGCATCGTATATCTTTATCGGTCAATTTTCAATCAGCTGGCGTTAGCCTTCCTGATGCGCGCGTTCGATCTCTTCCGCCAGGATCGCCACGCCGCGCTCGATTTTCTCCGGGTCGGGCACGTAGTTCATGCGCATGCACTGGTGGGTATGCGGCCAGTCGTGCTCCAGCCCCGGGAAGAAGTAGTGGCCCGGCACCATCAGCACGCCGCGCTTTTTCAGGCGCTGATACAGCACTTCGGTGGTGATCGGCAGATCCTTGAACCACAGCCAGAGGAAGATAGCCCCTTCCGGTTTGTGGATCAGGCAGCGCTCCGGCGACAGGTAGCGGCGGATAATCTCGATGGTGTGCTCGACGCGCTGTTTGTAGAACGGGCGAATCACCTCGTTCGACAGGCGCAGCAGATCGCCGCGCGCGATCATTTCCGTCGCCATCGCCGGCCCCATGCTGCCCGGCGACAGGCTGATGATGCCGTTCATGTTGGTCAGCGCGGTGATCACCTTCTCGTCGGCGATCACGATGCCGCAGCGCGAGCCCGGCAGGCCGAGCTTGGACAGACTCATGCACAGGATGGTGTTCGGGTTCCACAGCGGCGTGGCGTCGCTGAAGATGATGCCGGGGAAAGGCACGCCGTAGGCGTTGTCGATCACCAGCGGAATATCGCGCTGCTGCGCCAGCAGGTCAAGCTTCATCAGCTCTTCGTCGGTGATCACGTTGCCGGTCGGGTTGGTCGGCCGTGAAACGCAGATCATGCCGATGTCGTCGCCGATGGTGAGGTGTTCGAAATCAACGTGATACTTGAACTGGCCGTCCGGCAGCAGCTCGATGTTCGGCTTGGCGGAGACGAACAGCCCTTCGTCCAGCCCGGCGTCGGCATAGCCGATATATTCCGGCGCCAATGGGAACAGCACGCGGCGGCGCGAACCGTCGGCATAGCGGCCGGCGAACAGGTTGAACAAGTAGAAAAACGCGCTTTGGCTGCCGTTCGTCAGTGCAATATTCTGTGGCGAAATCTCCCAGCCGAGCTCGTCACGCAGCAGATTGGCCAGCGCTTCCAGCAGCGCGTCCTTGCCTTGCGGGCCGTCGTAGTTGCACAGCGCTTCGGTCAGTTTGCCCTGATCGAGCATCTCCTGGCACAGCTGTTTGAAGTAGGCTTCCATCTCTGGGATCTGCGCCGGGTTGCCGCCACCGAGCATGATGGCACCGGGGGTGCGCAGGCCTTCGTTCAGGTCGTCCATCAAACGGGTAATGCCCGCATAACGGGTAAATTTTTCGCCGAAAAGTGAGAAAGTCATAGGTGCAGCAGTACTGTTTCTTAGCAGGTAATCCCCCACCATACCGCCAGACAAATCCCGCTGCAATGCGGCCGACAAATCGACCAATGGGCACAAACTTCGCCCATTAGTCGATTAGTAGCATATTACACTGGATTATTGTGACCGTTCGCCGGCCCACACCCCCATCACCTTATCGTCGCCGAGCCGGCGGCTGAAGGCGTAGTAGGCGGCGTGCGGCTGCGGGGTTTGCACGCCGCCGCCGATCGCCGGGTGGCGAGCGCGGAACTGCCCCAACCGTTGCCAGTGGGCCAGCAGCGGGGCTTTTTCTCCCAGCAGTTCACGCCAGTTCATGTCGGAGCGGGTGCCCTGCAGCGGATCGGAACCGGTTGGGCCGAGCGGGCGGCCGCTTTCATCGCCGTAGTAAATCTGCACCGCACCCGGCGCCAGCAACAGCAGGTTCGCCGCCCGCTGTTGCAGCGGCAGCGAGCCTTTGGCGTCGCCGGCGAAGAACAGCCGGGTGTCGTGTGAAGAGAGGTAGCTCAGCACGTTGAAATCCTGCAGCCGCTCGGCCATCTGCCGGTAGGTGGCGTCGATGTCGGCAAAGCAGCCCAATGCCTGCGACGCCTGGTCCTGGAAGTCGAAGTTGATCATCGCGTCGAAGCCGTTTTGGTAATAGTCGCTTTTCATCACCCCGTGGCCCCAGGCCTCGCCGGTCATCCAAAACGGCGCGTCATCCAGCGCTTGCTGCGGATGCTCCGCTTTCCACGCCGCCAATGCCGCCGTGGCGCGCTGCTTCAACAGCGCCAGCGTAGGTTTTTCCACGTGCTTGGCGGTATCGACGCGAAAACCGTCGATGCCGTAATCGCGCACCCACTGGCTGAGCCAGACGGTCAGGTAATCGCGGGTGGTGGCGCCGGGCATGTCGCGCGCGGCGGTGTCGGGTTTGTGGCGATAGAACAGTGGCAGGCCGCTGGCGCCGGGCGCTTCGGTTTTGATGTCCGGCAGGAAGGCCAGCGACATCGTCAGGTCGTCATAGCCCGGTGAGTCATAGTCGCCGATGTCGGTGCGGATCCAGTTTTTCCCCCACCATTGGCGCCAGCCCGCTTTGTCGCTGAAGTTGATGTAGTCGTTGAAGCTGTGCCAGTTTTGCCCCGGCCCGGGGCGCCAGTCGCTCCAGTTTTTCCCCAGGGTTTTCTCCACCTCTGTACCTTGCAGATACAGCGAGCCGAAGTGGAACGTCTGCATATCCGCCAGCGTGGCGTAACCGACATGGTTCACCACCACGTCGAACAGAATGCGAATGCCGCGCCGATGCGCTTGCTCGACCAGCGTGCGCAGCTCCTGTTCGGTGCCCATGTTGGCGTCGAGGCGAGTCCAGTCCAGTGCGTAATAGCCGTGATAGGCGTAATGCGGGAAATCGCCTTTGGTGCCGCCGCCAACCCAGCCGTGGATCTGCTCCAGCGGCGAGCTGATCCACAAGGCGTTGACGCCCAGCTGCTGCAGATAATCCAGCTTCTGCGTCAGGCCGGCCAGATCGCCGCCGTGAAAGGTGCCTATTTCCTGCAGGCCGTCGCTGCGGCGCCCATAGCTGTGGTCATTGGCCGGGTTGCCGTTCTCAAAGCGATCGGTCAGCACGAAGTAGACCGTGGCGTTATGCCAGCTGAACGCCGCCGGTTTCGCCGTGGCGGCGGATTCCAGCAGCAACAGGCCGCCGCTGGCGGCGGCGGGCTGCAGCGTGATTTTCCCCTGGCTCACCTGCGCCGTTTGACCGGAATAGAAATCGCGCAGCGTTTCGCCTTCGGCGAAGGTGGAGGCGACGTCGATCGTGACCGGCTTGCCGTCCCAGCGCGGGCAGCTGCGGACGGCAACGGCGGTGTTTTCCGGCGCGCTGCTCAGGCTGAGCTGCAGCGTCGGCGTGCCGCTGCGGGTGTCGATGCGCACCTGATAATCGCCGGCGCGGAACTGCCGCCAGCTGACCGGCGGATGAGTGCCGCAGGGCTGCAGCGACAGCGTCTGGTTAAGCTTCACCGCCTCGGCCGGCTGCCAGCAGTGGTTATCCTGATACAGCCGCAGCGGCAGCTGGCCTTTGGGAAGCGCGGCCTGACTGGCGAACAGCCCGGCGGCAGTTTCGTCGAAGGCCGGGAAGCCCGGCAGCGTCCAGCCGGCCAGCGCCGAAGGCGACAGCAGCATCAACAAGGGCAGGGGTAACAGTTTCATGGCTCTCCTTACGCGCGGCAGGAAGCGTTTTCTCGCAGGGTAGCGCCCAGTGTGGCAAACGGTGGAAAAATGGCCTCCTCCCTGCGGGGGTTTTTCGGGGAGGAGAGGAAGGGCGGAGCGTTTTCGGATTGATTCGGCTTGGCTTTGCGCGCGCGCTGCGGCAGATTAAACGATGAACATCAAAGGAGGTTAGCGATGACGGACAAAAACTGGCGAGAAGAGATCGTTCAGGCAATTCAGGATGCCGAATTGCAGCACTTCGCCGAAGAACATCAGCTGCAGGCGCTGTTCGCACCGCAGCAGGAAGAGCAACACGGCCGGTTATCCGCAGACCACCGGCCGTGCTGAGTTATTTCCGCAACAGCTGCGGGTTGACGCAGTTTTCTTTCACCGTGCCGGTCAACGCGGCGATCAAATTATCCACCGCACAGGCGGCCATGCCGTAGCGCGTTTCATGGGTGGCGGAGCCGATGTGCGGCAACGCCACCACGTTCGGCATGCTGAGCAGCGGCGAGTTGGCCGGCAGCGGCTCTTTCTCGAACACGTCCAACCCGGCGGCGTGGATCACGTCGTTTTGCAGCGCTTCGATCAGCGCCTGCTCATCCACCACCGGCCCGCGGCCGGCGTTGATCAGAATGCCGCTTTTCTTCATTTTCGCCAGCTGATCGCGGCCGATCATGTGGAAGGTTTGTTCGGTCAGCGGCAGCGTGATGCAAACGAAATCCGACTCGGCCAGCAGGGTATCCAGATCGCAGCGGCGCGCGTTAAAGCGCTGCTCCGCTTCTTCGTGTGTGCGGCGGGCGTTGTACAGCACCGGCATGCCGAAGCCGAAATGCGCGCGCTGCGCCAGCGCCAGGCCGATACGCCCCATGCCGAGGATGCCGATGGTTTTATGGTGCACGTCGACGCCGAACCAGTCCGGCCCGATGCTGCCGCGCCATTCGCCGGCCTTCACCCGCTCGGCCACTTCCACCACCCGGCGTGCGGTCGCCAGCACCAGGCTCATGATGGTGTCGGCGACGGTTTCGGTCAGCACCGTCGGGGTGTGCATCAGCAGCACGTTATGGGCGTTGAGCGCCTCGACGTCGAAGTTGTCGTAGCCGACGGAAACGGTCGAGGCCGCGCGCAGTTTGGGCGCCTGCTGCAGGAAGGCTTCGTCAATTTTACCGCCGGAACCGATGATCCCTTCGGCCTGCTGCAGCGCCTGGCGCAGTTCGTCGCGGTTCTCCGGCTGCAGGCCGTTGAAGGCGTGCACGGTGAAGTGCTGTTCCAGACGTTCACGCAGATCGGCAGGCAGGCTTTTGTACAATACGATAGAAGGCTTCATCACGAACTCCAGCTGGGCCAAAGGGGGCATGGCGCCCCCCCGGTTGGGTTAACAGATAAAAAGTATAACCGGATCAAGCCAATTGCGGCTGGATCTCGTTGCGGGTGGGTTTGACGATCAGCGTCAGCACCACCGCCACCACCAGTGCGATGGCCATAAACATGTAAGAGGCCGCCGGGCTGCCGGTGGCGCCATTCAGATAGCCGACGAACCACGAACCGAAGAACGACCCCAGCGCGCCCATGCTGTTGATCAGCGCCATGGCGCCCCCGGCAACGTTTTTCGGCAGCATTTCCGGAATGATGGCGAAGAACGGCCCGTAGGGGGCGTACATCGCGGCGCCGGCGACCACCAGCAGGCCGTAGGAGATCCAGAAGTGGTTGGTGCCCACGGCGTAAGAGCCGAAGAACGCCAGCGCGCCGATCAGCAGCAGCGGCCAGACGAACAGCTTGCGGTTTTGCATTTTGTCCGACGCCCAGGAGACCACGATCATGGCGATGGTCGCCGCCAGGTAAGGCACCGCGGACAGCCAGCCGGCTTCCACCATGCCCATCTGCATGCCGCTGCGCAGGATGGAAGGCAGCCACAGCACGAAGCCGTACACGCCGATGCTCCAGGCGAAGTACTGCACGCACAGCAGGATCACGTTGCGCGAACGGAAGGCTTCGCCGTAGTTGCGCACGGCCTTGATGCCTTTCTGCTCTTCGTCCAGCTGCTGTTGCAGCGCCTGTTTCTCCTCGGCGCTCAGCCAGCCGGCCTGCGCCGGTTTGTCTTTCGCCAGCACCCACCAGCAGAACGCCCAAATAACCGCCGGAATGCCTTCGATGATGAACATTTCACGCCAGCCGAAGGCGTGGATCAGGTAGCCGGACACCACCGACATCCACAGCACCGTCACCGGGTTGCCGAGGATCAGGAAGGTATTGGCGCGTGAGCGCTCCGATTTGGTGAACCAGTTGCTGATGTAGATCAGCATCGCCGGCATCACCGCCGCTTCCACCACGCCGAGGATAAAGCGGATGGCGGCTAACATCGGGATATTGCTGACCACGCCGGTCAGCGAGGCGCAGCCGCCCCACAGGATCAGGCACCAGAAGATCAATTTTTTGACGCTGCGGCGTTCGGCGTAGATGGCACCGGGAATTTGGAAGAAGAAATAACCGAGGAAAAACAGCGCACCCAGCAGCGAGGCCATGCCTTTGGTGATGCCGAGATCTTCATTGATGCCGGCGGCAGAGGCGAAGCTGAAGTTGGCGCGATCGAGATAGGCCAGGCTGTAGGTGATAAACACGATGGGCATGATGTACCACCAGCGTTTGGCCGCGACAGTCGCTTTGTTCATGTTCAGTATCCTTCAGTGGTGTTGCATCCCCTTCGCCCGGCACGCTGGGCATGCAAGACAAAGGGGCAGATGCTCTCCCGACGCGTCCCGGTTGTAGGGCCAGAGGCTGACGTCATGCGGAGAAGTCGTTTTTTTTATTGTTATTCGGCCAGCGCCGCGCGGGTTGGCAGGCCTTCGCTGTCGCCGATGGCCTGGATCGCCAGCGAGCCGATTTTGTTGCCGCGCTGCACCGCCTGTATCAGCGTTTTGCCTTCCAGCAGGGCGCTGAGGGTGCCGACGGCAAAGCCGTCACCGGCGCCGACGGTATCCACCACGTTGTCGACCTTGACCGCGGCCACTGCCGCCTTGTCGCCGGCGGCGGTTTTAAACCAGGCGCCGTCCGGGCCGGTTTTGATGATCACCGCCTGCACGCCGCGTTCCAGATAGAAATCGGCGATGCCTTCCGGCGTCGATTGGCCGGTGAGGATCTGCCCCTCTTTCAGTCCCGGCAGCACCCAGTCGGCGGCGAACGCCAGCTGGTTCAGCTGCTCGATCATCACCTCGCGGCTGGGCCACAGCACCGGGCGCAGGTTGGGGTCGAACGAAATGGTTTTGCCCATGGCGCGCATTTCGCGCGCCGCATGGTGGCACAGCGCCAGCGACTCGCTGGACAGCGCCGCCGCCACGCCGCTCAGGTGCAGGTGGCGCGCGGAACCAAAATACTCAGGGTTGAAATCGGCGACCGACAGGTGGCTGGCCGCCGAGCCTTTACGGAAGTATTCCACGCTGGGATCGGTACCATCGGTGGTTTTGGATTTCACCTGAAAACCGGTGGGATAGTGGCCGTCGACCGTCACCTGCCGGTAGTTGATGCCTTCTTTTTTCAGCTGCTGCAGGGTGAAGCGGCCGAACGAATCGTTGCCGACGCGGCTGACCCAGCCGACGTTCATGCCCAGACGCGCCAGGCCGATCGCCACGTTCAGTTCGGCGCCGGCGATGCGTTTGGTGAAGGTTTCCACCTCCGCCAAATCGCCGGTTTGCGCCGCCACGAACATCGCCATGGCTTCGCCCAGTGTGACCACATCCAGGGGCGCCTGCTGCGCCGTCGTTGCCGTTAACGTTGTCATCATGGGGTTACTCCGCACGCAAAATATTGACGTAATGGCGGGTGACGGCTTCCAGGTCATCGCCCTGCAACGGGAATTCGATGCCGCGCGGCGCATCGTGCGGCAGGCGGGCCAGCAGATCGCGCCAGCTGCCGTCGGTATCGTCCAGCGCGACGGCGCGCCAGCCGCGCGGGCCTTGGGTGGCGGCTTTGACGTGCACGTAACCGACGTGGCGGGCCAGGCGCTCGGCGGCGGCGAAGGCGTCTTGCCCCACCCATAGCCAGTTGGCCATATCGAAGGTCATGCTGACCGGCAGGTGGCTATCTTCCGCGGCGTGGAAAAAGGCGTTCAGCATCGACAAAATGCCGCAGTCCGGCGTCTGATCGTTTTCGACCACCAGTTTGACCGGGTGCTGCTCCAGCGCCACTTTCAGCTCGGTAAAATCGAAGCCGGGGCGGAAATGGCCGAGGGACAACTTCAGCCGGCGCGCGTTCAGCGCCTGCGCTTCCGCCAGCAGCGCCGGCAGGTTAGGGTTCAGCGTATGTTGCGGGGTGAACAGCGCCTCAGGGGCCGAGTAGACGGCGAACAGCTGCTGGCGTTCAATCTCTTGCGCCAGGGCCGGCAGGCTGTCCAGTTCGCCGGCGGCGAACAGTTCGCGGCGGATCTCCACCCCGTCGGCGCCCGCGCCGGCGATGATGGGCAACAGCGCGCGCTGGCCGCCGTGTTGTTTGACGGTATCGGTGCCGTAGGCGCCGGTGACCACGATGATTTCTGTTTTCATTTTGACTCCTGAGGCGGCATTGTTGCCGCCGCTGCTGTTACCGGTACGTTAAATGGAACCGGTTCCAGCGGAAAGCGACAGAGTGTAAAAATATGATCGCAATCACGAAGCTGAGCAAAAAACAGCCGATGAGGGCGGGGCGGGCAACGGCCCCGGAGAAGGCGGGTTAGCGGGTGGTGGAGCCGCGGACGATCAGCTCGCCGGAGAACATCTGCTCGCCGCTGGGGGCAGCCAGGCCCTGAATGCGCTGCACCAGCCGCTCCAGCGCCGCGTGCCCCATTTGGTAGGTGGGCTGTTTCAGCGTGGTGATGCCGACGCCCGCCAGCTCCGCCCACTCCAGCTCGTCAAAGCCCAGCAGGCCGATGTCGTTGCCCCACTGAATGCCGAGCCGGCGCATGGCGCGCGCCACCTGCAGCGTCAGGGCGCCGTTGGCGGAGATCACCGCCTTGCGCATGCCGCGATGGCGGCCGCTGAAATCGCTCAGCACCTGCTCCAGCTTCTGCCGATCGTTGAGCGGCGTTTCGGCCTGCTCCGCCAACAGCGTGGGGTGCTGTGCCATGGTGTGTCTGAAAGCGTGCAGGCGTTCGAGACGGGTATTGACCGTACCGAGCGGCTCGCTGAGGAACAGGATCGCTTCGAAACCTTGTTGTAGCAGATGTTCGGTGGCGACGGTGGCGGCTTCGCGGTTGTTCAGGCCCACCACGTCGCAGGCGAAGTCGGGGATTTTGCGGTCGATCAGTACCATCGGCAGCATCGACTGTTGCAGCGTGGATAACGCTTCCTCGCGCATGCCGACCGCGTTGACCACGATGCCTTCCACCCGGTAACTGCTGAGTAGCTGCAGGTAGTGCTGTTCCTGATTGACTTCGTTGTTGGTGTTACACACCAGCAGGGTAAAGCCGTGCTGGCGGCAGGCGGCCTCGATGCCGCGCATCACGTCCACCGAATAGGGGTTGGTGATATCGGCGAGGATCAGGCCGATCAGGCGGGTCTGGCCGCCTTTCAGGCTGCGCGCCATCTGGCTTGGCCGGTAGTCGAGCTGCCGGATCGCCTGTTCGATGCGCTGTTTGAGATCGTCGGAAAGCAGGTGTTGTTCACCATTTAGATAGCGCGACACGCTGGTCTTGCCGGTTTTGGCGATGCTGGCCACATCGCTGATGGTGGCGCGTCCCGAGGCGCGCGTTGCCTTGACAGTGCTCACAGCCGATCCCTCCTGCGGTTAATTGCCAAGGAGACTACCATACCCGATGTGCGGGCGGGAGTATTGAAGGGTAAGGAGAAAATCGCAGGGAGGCGGCGGGGCGCCGGTTGCGCGCCCCGCACGGGATTACTGCAGCGGGCTGAGGGTGATCTCGACGCGGCGGTTTTGCGCCTTGCCTTCCGCGGTGCTGTTGGAGGCGATCGGGTTGTCCGGGCCAGCACCGGTGGTGCGGATACGGTTTGCCGCCACGCCCTGGGTGATCAGCGCGCTGGCTACGCCGTCGGCGCGCTGCTGCGACAGGTTCATGTTGAGCGAGCGGGAGCCGGTGCTGTCGGTGTAGCCGACAACGTTGACCGCGGTTTTCGGGTACTCTTTCAGCACCATGGCGACGCCGGTCAGGGTGTTGGCGCCCGCCGGTTTCAGCGTGGCGCTGCTGCTGTCGAAGGTCACGTTGTTCGGCATGTTCAGCACGATGTTGTCTCCCTGGCGGGTGACGCTGACGCCGGTGCCTTTCATCTTGTCGCGCAGTTTGGCTTCCTGCACGTCCATGTAATAACCTGCGCCGCCGCCCAGTGCCGCACCGGCCGCCGCGCCGATCAGCGCGCCCTTGCCGCGATCTTTCTTGGAAGAGGACAGCACGCCGACACCGGCGCCCAGTGCGGCCCCGAGGCCTGCGCCGATGCCGGATTTGCCGACTTCGGATTCGCCGGTGTATGGGTTAGTGGTACAGGCCGACAGCGTGAGCGCTACGCTCACTGCACCGGCAATAATTGCAATGCGTTTTTTCATGTTCTTGTCCTTAATGGAATGGCATCAAAATCTGTACGCGCCTGCCCAAAACGGGGGCGCAAAAAATAGGCGACGCAGGTGGGGCCCGCGTCACCGCGCTACTATGACGCGTTGACTCGCCGGCAGTTCCGGAGAAAAACGTGACAAATGATGAGCGCGGGGAAGTGCTGGGGGAGTTATGCGGCAAAACGCCAGGCGACGCCATGAAGCGGATTCCTAATTGCGCGCATCCGGGGTGCGGATGCGCCTTTTTTAAGCCCAATGGGTTGAATTTTCGACTGCCGACCAGTTCATGATCAGCGTATAGGCCTGGGTTTCTTCATTGAACAGGCGCTGCGTCACCTGAAAGCCGTGCTTGTGGTAGAACGCGCAGGCACGCAGGTTCTGCTGGTACACCTCCAGGCTGAGCCGGCGGTAGCGCTGCTGCACGTGCGTCATCAGCGCCTGGGCGACGCCGCGGCCGTGAAACGCCCGATCGACAAACAGCGCGCCGATGAACTGCTCGTCCAGCACGCTGATAAAGCCAACGATCTCGTCGTGATGCCAGCAGGCCCAGCTCTGCGCGCGCGGCAGGGAGTTTTCCCGCACCAGCGCGGCGCTCTCACGCCAGTACTTTTCCGCCACGAACGGATGGGCGGCGATGGTGCTGGGCAGCCACAGCGCCATCAGCCGTTCGAGATCCTCCGGGCCACAGGGGCGGATCACCGTGGCTTTGGGTAGCAGATGCACCCCGTCAGATGATCGTTCACCAGCCCGCTGGCCTGCATGAAGGCGTAACAAATGGTGGAGCCGATAAACTTGAAGCCGCGCTTTTTCAGCGCCTTGGACATGGCGTCGGACTGTTCGGTTTTGGCCGGCACCTGGTTCAGCGCCTGCCAGCGATTGAGCTGCGGCCGGCCGCCGACGAAGTCCCAAATGAAGGCGACGAAATCTTCGCCGGCCGCTTCCATCGCCAGATAGGCCTTGGCGTTGGTGATGATGGCTTCTATCTTGCCGCGGTGGCGGATGATGCCGCTGTCCTGCAGCAGGTTTTCCACGTCCTCTGTGGTCATGGCGGCGACACGCTGCGGATCGAAACCGTGGAAAGCGCGACGGTAATTCTCGCGCTTTTTCAGCACGGTGATCCAGGAAAGACCGGCCTGTTGCCCCTCCAGACACAGCATTTCAAACAGCTCGCGTGCGTCGGTGGTGGGCGCGCCCCATTCCTTGTCGTGATACTCGAGATACAACGGATCGGCCGTCACCCAACCGCAACGTTCGTCTGCCATCCTGACTGTCCTTATGCTGTGTTTATGAACAGTAATCATCGCTCGTAGCGCCGAACTTGGCAAGCCTCTGATTGTTTTGTCATCAGCCCGCTTGACGTGACGAAAAAGCCGACAATAGTTACTACATGGCCGGTGGAAAACCGGTCAATGATAAAAACGACATTGCCTTCATTTGTAGGCTCTCAGGAGTCGATTCATGCCTCTGAAAATAACGTGCATGCCCCGCCCGGCGGCGCTTGCAGTGGCACTACTTTGCAGTGTGACCCTACCGGCTCAGGCGTACGATCAACTGTACGTCTTTGGCGACAGCCTGAGCGATACCGGCAATAACGGCCGGTTCACCTATGACGGCAACCAGCACTTGCTGTACGACGAAGCGTTGGCGCAACGCATCGGAGCGGCGCTGGTGGCTTCGGACAACGGCGGTGAAAACTACGCCGCCGGCGGCGCCGTTGCGGTGCCGGGCCTGAACCCGGTCGACAACACCCAGGATCAGGTGCAGCGCTACCTGAACCGGGTCAACGGCCAGGCCGACGGCGACGGGCTGTATATTCATTGGATCGGCGGCAACGATCTGGCGGCGGCGGCGCTGAATGCCGCTACCGCGCCCGGCGTGGCCTATAACAGCGCTGCGGCCGCCGCCGCGCAGGTGCATTCGCTGCTGAACGCCGGCGCCGGCACGGTGATCGTGCCAACGGTGCCGAACATCGGTTCCACGCCGCAGCTGATGGAATTGATCATTCAACAGGCGCTGTCGCCGGTGCAGGGGGCGGCGATCCAGGCGGCCTATGCCACGCTTAATTCGGTGGCGACGCCGGACAACGCTTCACGCACGCAGGCGATCCACGCGGCGTTGGCCACCGCGGCGAAGCAGGGCAGCGCCATTCCTCAGGTGCAGCAGGCGATCGCCGCGCAGCTTATCGCGGCGTATGACAGCCTGAGCGCGCAGGCCGCCCAGCTGACCGATTTCTATAATCAAAGTGAAGACCGTCTGCTGGCGCAGGGCGGCGGCAATATCGTTCGGGTGGACGTCAACAAGCTGTTCGCCGAAGCGATCGCCAATCCGGCGCAGTTCGGCTTCGCCAACACCGCCGGTATGGCTTGCCCGCCGGGCGTTTCCTCGGCGGTTTGTCGTTCCGATATGCCCGGCTTCGACGCCAGCCAGTCCTATCTATTCTCCGACCATTTCCACCCCAGCCCGCAGGCGCACCTGCTGATTGCGGATTATATTCAGGCGGTGTTGGATGGCCCGGCGCAGGTGGTGGCGCTGAATCAGGCGACCGCGGCGATGGCGCGCGACAGCCGCGCCACGCTCGACAGTCGCTTCCAGCAGCTGCGCAACGGCGACAACCCGCAGGGATCGCTGGGCGTGTTCGGCGGTTACGCCGGCCAGCACTACGACTATGCCGATAACCGGGCGGCGGGGGACGGCAATGCCACTACCCACAACCTGACCGTCGGCGTGGACTATCAGCTGACCGACGGTTGGTTAATCGGCGCGTTGATCGCCGGTTCCAACGACGATCAGCATCCTTCCAGCCGCTTTGATTACAAGGCGCGCGGGCTGCTGCTGTCGGCCTTCAGTTCGCTGGCGCTATTCGAGCATGGCTGGGTCAACGCCGATCTGCACTATGCGACGATGGATTATGACGACATCCGCCGCAGCATGCGGCTGGGGCCGCTGACGCGCACCGAAACCGGTTCGACCACCGGCAAGCAGTGGGGCGCGCGCGTGACCGCCGGCTATGACTTCCCGATTACTTCTTACCTGACCACCGGGCCGGTCGCGCAGTTCGCCTGGGATTACAGCCGCGTTTCCGGCTACGGTGAAGATGGCGATGACAGCACCGCCATGCGCTTCAACGATCAAACCTACCACTCGCAGATCGGCGCGCTGGGTTGGCGGCTGGATACGCAATTCGGCGTGTTTAACCCTTATGCGGAAGTGAGTTATCAGCATCAGTTCGGCGACGACGTCTACCGCGCCGGCGGTGGCTTGAAATCGACGCAAACCTCGTTCACCCGCGACAGTGCGGGCCAGGACAAAAACTGGGTGGATGTCACGCTGGGGGCCAACATGCCGTTGACGGACAGGGTATCGGCCTTCGCCACCGTGTCGCAAACCGGCGGGCTGAGCAGCGGCGAGCAGTTTATGTATAACGTCGGCGTCAGCGCGCGTTTTTGAATTGGCCATCGGCGCGCTCAACGGCGCAGGATAAGCCATAAGGTCTGATAAGGGATTTAAGCGGAGGGCGGCCTGGAGTGAATTATGCGGGCCGCAATGACGTTGGCGGAAATACAAAAAAAAACTGATCCTATGAAAGGATCAGGTAGCCACTTGGCCAACACCAGGGAAAATTTTATTTATTATTGTATAACCAAAGATTAACTGTCAATTTGTTTCTGTGGCCCGTTTGCGCCGTATTTCATCCCTCACCTTCCCTTCATGCCCAGAGCCTCGGTCCGCCGTGCGCTATCGCCTTATTTTTCACGTTAATAAGAAATAATCTGGCACTTGATCACATTATCTCTCGGTGAGGGGAGTTTTTTAGTTGATAAAATTAACAAAAATAACATTGTCGCAACTTTATCTTGTGGCAAATATAAGGATATGCGTACGTAAATCAGCCTGAATTTGGCCGGTGAGGCGAGATATAGCGTTCAGCTAATTGCTTATTTAAACGGCGGTGGGTGATGTTTTTGTTAAGTGTGCCTAATGAATTTGGCGGCGTCACGCCTTTCAGGCCGGCTCGTGGATGGCGAGGGGCCGGCCGGAGCGCCGTGTCTTCACGCTGCGGCTGACGTGTGAAAATCCAGCGCTTCTCACCCCGATTCGCACTTGTTGCCGGATTCTGGCTGTATATCTTACGGTCAAAGGGTATACTGGCCCATTCCATCTAAATCCACTTGTATCGCGTGCGAATTCAACATGCAAAAGTTTGATACCAAGACCTTCCAGGGCCTGATCCTGACACTGCAGGATTATTGGGCGCGCCAGGGCTGCACCATCGTTCAACCATTGGACATGGAAGTCGGCGCGGGAACCTCACACCCGATGACGTGCCTACGCGCACTGGGGCCGGAGCCGATGGCCGCCGCCTATGTGCAGCCATCCCGCCGCCCGACCGACGGCCGCTACGGCGAAAACCCGAACCGTCTCCAGCACTACTACCAGTTCCAGGTGGTGATTAAGCCGTCGCCGGACAACATTCAGGAACTCTACCTGGGCTCGCTGAAAGAGCTGGGTCTGGATCCGACCATCCACGACATTCGCTTCGTGGAAGACAACTGGGAAAACCCGACGCTCGGCGCTTGGGGCCTGGGTTGGGAAGTGTGGCTGAACGGCATGGAAGTGACGCAGTTCACCTACTTCCAGCAGGTCGGCGGCCTGGAGTGCAAGCCGGTGACCGGCGAGATCACCTACGGCCTGGAGCGCCTGGCGATGTACATCCAGGGCGTGGACAGCGTGTACGATCTGGTGTGGAGCAACGGCCCGCTGGGTGTTACCACCTACGGCGACGTGTTCCACCAGAACGAAGTGGAGCAGTCCACCTACAACTTCGAATACGCCGACGTCGACTTCCTGTTCTCCTGCTTCGAGCAGTACGAGAAAGAAGCCCAATCGCTGCTGGCGCTGGAAAAACCGCTGCCGCTGCCGGCCTACGAACGCATCCTGAAGGCGGGCCATACCTTCAACCTGCTGGACGCGCGCAAGGCGATTTCGGTGACCGAGCGTCAACGCTACATTCTGCGCATCCGCACGCTGACCAAAGCCGTTGCCGAAGCCTACTACGCTTCCCGCGAAGCGCTGGGCTTCCCGATGTGCAACAAGAAGAACGAGAACTAAGAGGCAGCCATGACTCAACAGACTTTCCTGGTGGAAATCGGCACGGAAGAGCTGCCGCCGAAGGCGCTTCGTTCCCTGGCGGAATCTTTCGCCGCCAACTTCACCGCCGAGCTGGACAACGCCGGCCTGGAACACGGTGACGTGAGCTGGTTCGCCGCACCGCGCCGCCTGGCGCTGAAAGTGGCCAACCTGAGCGCGGCGCAGGCCGATCGCGAAATTGAAAAACGCGGCCCGGCGATCGCCCAGGCGTTCGACGCCGAAGGCAAACCGAGCAAAGCGGCCGAAGGCTGGGCGCGCGGCTGCGGCATCACCGTCGATCAGGCGGAACGCCTGGTGACCGACAAGGGCGAGTGGTTGATGTACCGCGCCCACGTCAAAGGCCAGTCGGCGCAGCAACTGCTGGCCGGCATGGTCAGCACCGCGCTGGCTAAACTGCCGATCCCGAAACTGATGCGTTGGGGCGACTCCGACGTGCAGTTCGTGCGTCCGGTACATACCGTCACGATGCTGCTGGGCGCCGATCTGATCCCAGGCACCGTGCTGGGCATCGACTCTGCGCGCACCGTGCGCGGCCACCGCTTCATGGGCGAAGCCGAGTTCACCCTCGACAACGCCGACCAATACCCGCAGATCCTGTTGGAGCGCGGCAAAGTGGTCGCCGACTATGAAGCGCGTAAAGCCCTCATCAAGCGCGATGCAGAGCTGGCGGCGCAGAAGATTGGCGGCAAGGCCGATCTGAGCGACAGCCTGCTGGAAGAAGTGGCCTCGCTGGTGGAATGGCCGGTGGTGCTGACCGCCAAATTCGAAGAGAAATTCCTGGCGGTGCCGGCGGAAGCGCTGGTGTACACCATGAAGGGCGACCAGAAGTATTTCCCGGTGTATGACGCCGCGGGCAAACTGCTGCCGAACTTTATCTTCGTGGCCAACATCGAGTCGAAAGACCCGCAGCAGATCATCTCCGGTAACGAGAAGGTGGTGCGTCCGCGCCTGGCCGACGCCGAGTTCTTCTTCAATACCGACCGTAAGAAACGCCTGGAAGATAACCTGCCGCGCCTGGAAACCGTGCTGTTCCAACAGCAGCTGGGCACCCTGCGCGACAAAACCGACCGCATTCAGGCGCTGGCGGGCTGGGTTGCCGGCCAGATCGGCGCCGACGTCAACCACGCCACCCGCGCGGGCCTGCTATCGAAGTGCGACCTGATGACCAACATGGTGTTCGAATTCACCGATACCCAGGGCGTGATGGGCATGCACTACGCGCGCCACGACGGTGAGGCGGAAGACGTCGCCGTTGCGCTGAACGAGCAGTATCAGCCGCGCTACGCCGGCGATGCGCTGCCGCAGTCGCTGGTGGCCTGTTCCCTGGCGATCGCCGACAAGATGGACACCCTGGCCGGCATCTTCGGCATCGGGCAGCATCCGAAAGGCGATAAAGACCCGTTCGCGCTGCGCCGCGCCGCACTGGGCGTGTTGCGCATCATCGTCGAGAAAAACCTGCCGCTGGATCTGCAGACCCTGACCGAAGAGGCCGTGCGCCTGTACGGCAGCAAGCTGACCAACGCCAAAGTGGTCGACGAGGTGGTGGAATTCATGTTGGGCCGCTTCCGCGCCTGGTATCAGGAAGAAGGCCACGCGGTCGATACCATTCAGGCGGTGCTGGCGCGCCGTCCGACCAAGCCGGCCGACTTCGACGCACGCGTCAAGGCGGTGTCTCACTTCCGCACGCTGGAAGCGGCGGCGGCGCTGGCTGCGGCCAACAAACGCGTCTCCAACATTCTGGCCAAGTCTACCGAAACGCTGAACGACAGCGTGCGTGCCTCGGTGCTGAAGGACGCGGCGGAGATCCAGCTGGCGACTCATCTGGTGGTGCTGCGCGACAAGCTGCAGCCGTACTTCGCGGCGGGCAACTACCAGGAAGCGCTGGTGGAGCTGGCTGCGCTGCGCGAGCCGGTGGATGCGTTCTTCGACAACGTGATGGTAATGGCGGACGATGCGGAAGTACGCGTGAACCGCCTGACGCTGCTGAGCAAGCTGCGTGAACTGTTCCTGCAGGTGGCGGACATCTCCGTGCTGCAGTAAGCGATTCTCTGCTGTGAAAAGGCGCCTGCGGGCGCCTTTTTTTATTTCCGTTTCCTGGGCGCGAAGGCAAGGTCGCCTGGCGATTTGGGGGGCGACTTGGGGAAATTGAAGCGTCCGGTCGCCGACGGCAATGAACCTCAGTGCATTTTGCGCACGATTTTCAACCGCACCCGGCCGGGGCAATGCTCATCGCAAGCGGAATCGCGTATCGGAACGCCGCCAGTTGATCTATTCTTATAGGCGCACGGAGTGCGGAAAAAGGGGCGGAGTCCAATGAAAAAGCAGGTTTATAACAGGAGTTATGTCACATGGCGGTAGGGATCCAGAGCAGAGGTTTCGCGCGTTGGTTGGCACCGGTATTGGCATTGTTGGTGGTCATGCAATTGACCGCCTGCGGCGATAAAGAGCCGGAACAGCGCAAAGCATTTATCGATTACTTACAGAATACAGTGATGCGCAGCGGGGCGAACATCCCCACGCTGAGCGAAGATCAGAAGCAGAAGTTCGGCAACTATGCCGGCGATTACGCGATTTTGGTCGGCTTCTCGCAGCAGCTGTCCAGGTCGGTCGGTGCCAGCCTGACGCCGGCGCTGGATCAGATTAACCAGATCCGCACCGCGCAGGACTATCTGAACAAACGCGATGCGCTGCAGCAATCGGTCGGGGCGTTGAACCTGCTGGGCCAGCAGATCCAGTCAGCCAAATCACAGGCGGATACCGCCCGCGCGGCGCTGAAGCAGCCCGACGATCTGAAGGCGGTGTACAACCAGGCCTATGACAAGATCGTTACCGCACCGGCCAACGCACTGATGCCGGCGATCCCGACCACCGCCAGCTTTGTGCAGGATCTGGTGCAGGTCGGCGATTTCCTGCAGAGCCAGGGCAATCAGGTCAGCTTCAACAACAACGGCGTGCAGTTCCGCACCGCGCAGCAGGTGGCGCAGTACAACACCATGATGTCGAATCTGGTGGCCAAACAGCAGAACCTGATGAATGCGCAGAAAACCATTCAAAGCGTGACGCAATAACGCCTCCACGCACGCAGCAGGCCGGCATTACCGGCCTGTTTTATTTCCCCTCAGCGTTTCCAATAGCTTGCTGGTTTATTGCGCAGGCTTCTGTACTACACTTCAATTAATCCATTCATTCGGCAATGTAGTTTTCTTTCATTCATCACTTCGCTAGTTCCCGGCGGGATGAGTGCTCACAGGGAAGATCAAACAGAGCGTCGCGATCGGGCGCTGCAGCTGAAAATAAATTGTGATGTTTATCACAATTTAAAAACAAACCACCAATTTAAAAGTGTGACAAATGTCACGTTATGATGGGTTTTAAGGCGGTTTTTTTCTCACTGTGCTTTTTTTACACGCCATAAATGTGATCTTTGTCACTATAAAGGGTGGTTTGTTGGGGTGTTGTATGTGATTTGTATCACAAAAAATCCGTGAAGTTCGCGTGACAAAAACAGCGTGATAGAGTCCGTTTCGCATACAGCGGCAACACGGCTGGATCGTCACAACAATAATCACGCGCTCTATTGTCAGCGCGTAACAATAGGGGTGTGTTTTATGTTTTCACCAGACATCAAGGTTAAAGTGCAAAACTTTGGCCGCTTCCTGAGCAACATGGTGATGCCCAACATCGGCGCCTTTATCGCCTGGGGGATTATCACCGCGCTATTCATTCCAACCGGCTGGCTGCCGAATGAAACCTTAGCCAAGCTGGTCGGCCCGATGATCACCTACCTGCTGCCGCTGCTGATCGGTTATACCGGCGGGCGGCTGGTGGGCGGCGATCGCGGCGGCGTCGTCGGCGCCATCACCACCATGGGCGTCATCGTCGGCGCCGACATGCCGATGTTCCTCGGCGCGATGATCGCCGGCCCGCTGGGCGGCTGGGCTATCAAGCACTTTGACCGCTGGGTGGACGGCAAGATCAAAAGCGGCTTTGAAATGCTGGTGAACAACTTCTCCGCCGGCATCATCGGCATGCTGCTGGCGATCCTGGCCTTCCTCGGCATCGGGCCGCTGGTGGAGGTGCTCTCCAAGCTGCTGGCGGCGGGCGTACACGTCATGGTGACGAACAACCTGCTGCCATTGGCGTCCATTTTCGTTGAACCGGCGAAAATCCTGTTCCTGAATAACGCCATCAACCACGGCATCTTCTCGCCGCTGGGTATCCAGCAGGCTACGGAAGCCGGCAAGTCGGTGTTCTTCCTGATTGAAGCCAACCCAGGCCCGGGCATGGGCGTACTGATGGCCTACATGTTCTTCGGCCGCGGCAGCGCCAAGCAATCCGCCGGCGGTGCGGCAATCATTCACTTCCTGGGCGGCATCCACGAAATCTACTTCCCTTACGTGCTGATGAACCCACGCCTGCTGCTGGCGGTGATCCTGGGCGGCATGACCGGCGTCTTCACCCTGACGATGCTGAACGGCGGCCTGGTTTCTCCGGCGTCTCCGGGTTCGATCCTGGCGGTGCTGGCGATGACGCCGAAAGGCGCCTACTTCGCCAACATTGCGGCGGTGTGCGCAGCCTTTGCCGTCTCCTTCGTGGTGTCCGCTTTCCTGCTGAAAACCTCCAAGGTGAAAGAGGATGACGATCTGGAAGCCGCAACCCGTCGCATGCAAGAGATGAAATCGCAGTCCAAAGGCGGCGCAGCGGCGCCGGCATCGGTCGATGGCGATCTGAGCACCGTGCGCAAAATCATCGTCGCCTGCGATGCGGGCATGGGTTCCAGCGCCATGGGCGCCGGGGTGCTGCGCAAGAAAGTGGCCGACGCCGGGCTGAAGAACATCTCGGTGACCAACAGCGCCATCAACAGCCTGCCGGACGACGTGGATCTGGTGATCACCCACCGCGATCTGACCGAGCGCGCGATGCGCCACGCGCCGCAGGCCCAGCACATCTCGCTGACCAACTTCCTCGACAGCAAGCTGTACAGCGATCTGGTCGATCGCTTGCTGGCGGCCAACAAAACCAGCGACAACCAGCAGAAGGTGCTGGGCGCGCTGGACGACAGCTTCGAAGCCGGTGAGCCGAACCTGTTCAAGCTGAGCGAGAGCAACGTGTTCCTCAACCTGCAGGCCAGCGACAAAGAGCAGGCGATCCGCTTCGCCGGCGAGCAGCTGGTGAAAGGCGGCTACGTCGAGGCGGAGTACGTGCCGGCGATGCTGGAGCGCGAGAAACTCACCTCCACCTACCTGGGCGAGTCGATCGCCGTGCCGCACGGCACCATCGAGGCCAAAGACCGGGTGCTGCGCACCGGCGTGGTGTTCTGCCAGTACCCGCAGGGCGTGCGCTTCGGCGAGGAAGAGGATGAAGTGGCCCGCCTGGTGATCGGCATCGCCGCGCGCAACAACGAGCATATCCAGGTGATCACCAGCCTGACCAACGCGCTGGATGATGAGAGCGTGATTGAGCGGCTGGCGAATACCACCAGCGTGCAGGAAGTGCTGGACCTGCTCGGCGGCAAAAAAGCCGGATAACAGAATCATTTTAAAGGGTGCAGCTTGCTGCACCCTTCGACATTAAGAAGGTAGAGTTATGAAAGCATTACATTTTGGCGCAGGGAACATCGGCCGCGGTTTTATCGGCAAGCTGCTGGCGGACGCAGGGGTTGAGCTGACCTTCGCCGACGTCAATCAAACGGTGCTGGATTTGCTGAACAGCCGTAAAAGCTACGCGGTGCACGTGGTGGGCGAGCAAGAACGCGTGGAGAGCGTCAACAACGTCAGCGCCGTCAACAGCGGCAGCGAGGCGGCGGTGGCGCTGATCGCTGAGGCGGATCTGGTGACCACCGCCGTTGGCCCGCAAATTCTCGCCAAAATCGCCGGCACCCTCGCCAAAGGGCTGGTGCTGCGCCATCAGCAGGGCAATGCGCAACCGCTGAACATCATCGCCTGCGAGAACATGGTGCGCGGCACCAGCCAACTGAAACAGCATGTGTTCGCCGCGCTGCCGCAGGACGAGCAGGCCTGGGTTGAGCAGCACGTCGGCTTCGTCGACTCGGCGGTCGACCGCATCGTGCCGCCGGCGGACAGCAGCGATCCGCTGGAAGTGACGGTGGAAACCTTCAGCGAATGGATCGTCGATCAGACCCAGTTCAAAGGCCAGCCTCCGGCGATCGCCGGCATGGAGCTGACCGATAATCTGATGGCGTTCGTTGAGCGCAAGCTGTTCACCCTCAACACCGGCCACGCCATCACCGCCTACCTCGGCCAACGGGCCGGGCTGCAAACCATTCGCGACGCCATTCTCGACCCGGCGATCCGCCGCGTGGTGAAAGGGGCGATGGAAGAGAGCGGCGCGGTGCTGATCAAGCGCTACGGCTTCGATGCCGACAAGCACGCTGCCTACATCAACAAAATCCTCGGCCGCTTCGAAAACCCGTATCTGCACGACGACGTCGAGCGCGTGGGACGTCAGCCGCTGCGCAAACTGAGCGCCGGCGATCGCCTGATCAAACCGCTGCTGGGCACGCTGGAATACGGCCTGCCGCACGCCAACCTGATCCAGGGCATCGCCGCCGCCATGAGCTACCGCAGCGAACAGGATCCGCAGGCTCTGGAGTTGGCGGAATTGCTGAACACGCTCGGGCCGAAAGCCGCGCTGGCGCAAATTTCCGGCCTGCCGGCGGAAAGCGAGGTTGTAGAAGAGGCCGTTGCTGTGTATAACGCCATGCACAAGTAGAATCGTGATGATGAACACCCGAGCGCAGCTTGCTGCGCTCCTGCAACCCGAGTTCGGCATCGACGGCCCTCCCCACGCCTTTCGAAAAGCGACGATGGAAGAAGCACAGGCATTTGAAAACCAGGTTCTGGAAAAGCTGAACGCGGGCAAAACGGTGCGCAGCTTCCTGATCGCGGCGGTAGAGCTGCTGGCGGAAGCGCTCAACGTGCTGGTGGTGCAGGTATTCCGCAAGGATGACTACGCGGTGAAATATGCCGTCGAACCGCTATTGTCCGGCAGCGGCCCGCTCGGGGAGCTGTCGGTGCGCCTGAAGCTGATGTATGGGCTGGGGGTGATCTCTCGCCACGAATATGAAGACGCCGAGCTGCTGATGGCGATGCGCGAAGAACTGAACCACGACGGCTCGGAATACCGCTTCGTCGACGACGAAATCCTCGGGCCGTTCGGCGAGCTGCACTGCGTGGCCGCGCTGCCGCCGGTGCCGACCTTCCTGCAGCCGGGCGAAGCGGATGAAGCGCTGATCGCCATGCAGCGCCAGCGCTATCAGCAGATGGTGCGCTCCACCATGGTGCTGTCCATTACCGATCTGATCGCCGGCATCGGCGCCAAACAACCTTCCCGGCTCTCTCCTCTCGGCCGCGGCTAAGCAAAGGCCGCGCGCCACTCGTCGAACAACAACCACAGCGCGGTGGCGGCCATCAGGCCGGACATCACGCCGTTGAAGGCGCGCAGCTTCCAGGTGACCCGCAGCGCGTTGCGCAACCGGTCGCCCAGCACCGCCCACAGCAGCACGCACGGCAGGTTCAGCAGCGCGAAGCCGGCGATGACCGACAGCGTATGGACAAAGGTGGCGCCTTCGCGCGGGGTGAACAGGATCGCCACGTTGATCACCATCAGCCAGGCCTTGGGGTTGACCGCCTGAAACAGCGCGCCGTTGAGCAGGCTCATCGGCTGCGCCTGCTCTTTGGCGTCCGGCGAGGCCGCCTGGAACAGTTTCCATGACAGCCACAGCAGGTAGGCGCAGCCGATCACCGCCAGCGGGAGGCGGATGACGCCGGCCCAGCTCAGCGCCAGCGCCAGCAGCGGGATAATGATCGCCAGCTGCACCGCACAGCCGACGCAGATGCCAAGCAGCATCGGCAGGGTGCGGCGCAGGCCGAAGTTGACGCCCGACGAGGCCAGCAGCAGGTTGTTGGGGCCGGGGGTAATCGACATGACGGTGACGTAGCTGACAAAGGCGGAGTCCAGCATGGCAGGTTCCTTGAAAATGGCGGTAATACGAGAGGATCAGCATAATCGCTGCGATGGGATGGTGACAGAACCACAAATCGGATATTGTCATGGTTACAGTTGTGCAAAATGTAAACTGTACCCATTGCCTGGAGAGAAACTGTGACCCTACTCGATGAAACCCCGGATACCCGTTACCTGCAGCTGGCGGATACGCTGGCCGAGGCCATTCGCCGCGGCACGCTGCGGCCCGGCGACCGCCTGCCGTCGGTACGGCGCTGTGCGCAAACCCATCGCGTCAGCATTAATACTGTGGTGTCGGCTTACCGCACGCTGGAGGATCGCGGGCTGATCGAAGCGCGGCCGCAGTCGGGGTTTTATGTCCGCAGCACGCTGCCGGCGCTGAAGATGGCCTCGGCGCCCAGCGGGCGCATCGAACCGCCGGCGGACGACGTGCTGGCGCTGATCGACACCGTGTTTGCCGCCCAGCAAAACCCGGCTTTCACCAACATTGCGCTGGCCTGCCCGCAGACCAGCGATTTTTATCCCGGCGGCAAGCTGGGGCGCATGCTCTCCTCTCAGTTGCGCCGCCAGCCGGATCTGATCGGGCAGTACCCGTTGCCGCCCGGCAGCCTGCGGCTGCGTCAGCAGATCGCCCGCCGCTCGATGACGCTGGGCATGCTGCTGGAGCCGGGCGACGTGGTGCTGACTCACGGCTGCATGGAAGCGCTGCAGCTGGCGCTGCGCGTCACCACCAAACCGGGCGACTGCGTCGGGCTGGAGTCGCCGACCTACTTCTACCTGCTGCCGCTGCTGGCCAGCCTGGGGCTGAAAGCGCTGGAAATCCCCACCGATCCGCAGCTGGGGCTGTCGCTGGACGCGCTGGAACTGCTATTGAACGAGAAACGGCTGAACGCGGTGATCGCCATGCCGACGGTGCAAAACCCGCTGGGCTGCACTATGCCGCTGGCGGCGAAAAAGCGGCTGGCGCGGCTGATGAACGATCATCAAGTGCCGTTGATTGAAGACGGGCTGTATGCCGAGATCCAGTTCGGCGGCGCGCTGTCGCCGGCGGTGAAGGCGTTCGATCGCGACGGCTGGGTGCTGTTTTGCTCCAGCTTTACCAAAACGCTGGCGCCGGATTTTCGCGTCGGCTGGATCTGCGGCGGCCGTTTCCACGAGGCGTTGCGCAAGCTGAAGGCGGTGTCGTCGATGTCCGAGTCGCAGCTGCTGTCGGAAACGCTGGCGACCTTCCTGGAGAGCGGCGGTTACGATCACCATTTGCGCAACCTGCGCAAGCGCTATGCGGCGCAGGTGGACGAGGCGCGGGCGCTGATCGCCCGGCATTTCCCGCGCGGCACGCTGGCCACGCAGCCGGCGGGCGGGTTCGTGTTTTGGGTCGAATTTCCCCCCGGCGTGGACAGCGTGGCGCTGTTCCATCAGCTGCTGGAGGAGCAGATTTGTTTGACGCCGGGCACTTTGTATTCGCCCAGCGGGCGCTATCGCAACGCGCTGCGGCTCTCCTGCTGCTACCCGTTCAACGCGCGCTACACCCAGGCGTTGGCCCGGCTCGGCGCCAGGGCCTGCGAGATGAGCGGCCTGCCGCCCGGCATTGCGCAAGACGGGTAACGGCGCGCGCCTTTTGCTACAATGCCGGTATCGTTGATTAGCGTGCCATTTTGGGCACAACGGGCCAGAGACCATGAAAGAGAAAGAAAAGGCAGAGATCAAGCGCCTGAGCGACCTGCTGGACGCCTTGAACCACAAAGATGCCACTGTGATCCAACAGGGCAACCCTGAGTTGATCGCGCAGCACACCAAAGAGAAAGAGAAGCTGGCGACGGAGATCGAACGCCTGAAAAACGTGCGCGGCGAGAAGCTGAGCGCCGAAGCGCAGAAGCTGAGCAAGCTGCCGTTCAGCCGCGAGATCACCAAGAAAGAGCAGGCCGATATGGGGGCGCTGAAGAAGAGCGCGCGCGGGCTGATCGTGGTGCACCCGATGACCGCGCTGGGCCGCGAGATGGGCCTGAAAGCGGTCACCGGTTACGCCAAGAAAGCGTTCTGAACCCCCGGACGTCAGACCTTGGTGGTGAAATACGCCTTGGTCTGATAGGGCACGGTGACCGTGTCCTGGCCCCGCAGTTCCTCTTCTTCCGCCACCAGCTGGCGCAACCGCTCGATAACCTGCTCCTGTTGCGGCTGCGGCAGCGCGGCGATAAAGCTGGTTGAACGCACCCGGTTGTAGATCACGTCCTCCACCGCGCCGCGGTGACCCAGCATAAACACCTGTTCCTGCAGCGGTTCAAAGCCTTTGAACGGGAAGAACTTGCGCCATTCGCCGGTATAGAAACGCGGCGCATCGCCTTCGTGGCTATCGACGATCTGATTCAATTTACGCACCCAACCGACGCGCGCATCGCGCATGTTCCACACCAGACCGAGTTTGCCGCCGGGCTTGAGGATGCGCTGGATTTCCGCCAGCGCCTGCGGCGTGGCGAACCAGTGGAAGGATTGGGCGCACACCACCGCATCGACCGACTCGTCCGGTAGCGGGATCGCCTCGGCGGTGCCCGCCAGCGTTTTCACCTGCGGCAGCGCCGCCGACAGTTTTTCCAGCATTTGCGGCACCGGTTCGACGGCGATCACCTGCGCGCCGGTTTCCAGCAGGCGCGGGGTAAACTTGCCGGTACCGGCGCCGAGATCGATGACCGTCATGCCGGCGTGCAGGCCGATAGTTTCACGCAGCCAGACGGCGATTTCCGGCGGGTAATCCGGCCGGCCTTTCACATAGCGATCGGCGTTGGCCTGATAGCCTTCGGCGGCGGCGTGATGAATCAAATGGGTCGGGGGGGTCATTACCTGGCTCCTGGCTGAAAAAACGTGCGGCTACAGTATAGGCGGAAGAATAGGGTTAACGCGGCATTCGGCGCACGTTTTTCATCTTTTCCGCCCGCGATTTCAACGGCCGAGCAGGCGGCGGTTGAAGTCCTCGAGGCGCCCTTCGGCAAGCCGCGTGAGCATGGTCTTGCTCCAGCTGGCGGAGAGGCCGGCCACCGCCAACAGGCGGCGATACTGTTCCGCGTCGAACGGCATATGCCAGGCGATGGCGATGGCTTCGGCGACCGACACGTCGCTGTTGCGTGCTGCCAGCTCCAGCGGACGATCGCCGCTGACCGCGCCGGGCGACACCACCCGATACAGCCAGCCGCAGCGGCCGCTTTGCTGCATCAGCACCGAAATATCCTCGATGGCGAAGTGATAATTGAGCTTGTAGCACGGCGAGCGCGGCTGGGTGACCTGGATCAGCGCTTCGCCCCAGCGGAAGATGTCGCCCATAAACACATTGTGTTCGGTCAGCCCTTCGGTGGAGATATTCTCGCCGAAGGCCGGGGCGCAAAATTGCTCGGCCTGCGCCGGAAACTGCTCGCGCCAGTGGGCATAATGCTCGCGCGGGTAGTGGCACAGCGCGCGGTCCGGCCCGCCGTGGTAGCTTTTTTCGGCCTGTTCGTCGCCTTCCAGCCCGAGCGGCGTGAGCCGGATGGCGCCATCCACCTGGCGTTTGGCGATGGCGCTGGGGCGCCCGCCTTCATAGGGTTGGATGCTGCCGATGTAAACGTCTGGGTGATGCATGTGCGCCTCCGTGTCTCGCGTCGAGGGCTCAGCATAGCCTGAGTTGTTCCCGTACACTACCCGGCGTTTACCTGTACGGAAGGATGTGTTTTTCCTGTCTATATTTAGGCTTTTATCGTCGAGAAAAAACCATGCGTTTCATTGTATTGAGGCATGCGGAGTCAGAATGGAACCGCTCGGGGATTATTCAGGGGCGAAGTGACAGTCCGCTGACAGAAGAGGGGCGACGTCAAATCGCTGGGCTTGGCGCTCGCTTGCAAATGTTATCGGTCACTTTGTTGATCAGTTCACCGGCTGGCCGGGCTTTTACGACAGCGGAGACGTTGGCTGAGAGATGTGGCTGCACTGTGCAAATGGATAAGCGTTTGCAGGAGCAAGATTTTGGCCGACTGGAAGGATTATCTTATGCGCAGGCCATGCGCGATTATCCTGAAGCGACGCAGTGCCTCTTTGCCGGTAAGGCAGAGGCGTCGGCTCCGGGAGGGGAGAATGCTTATGAGGTTGCCTGGCGCCTGATGGCTTGTCTGTCCGATCTGGCTGTCGATGGACAAAATCAAACGCTTGGTGTGGTTACGCATGGCCATGCTCTGCAGGCACTGATTTGGTGGCTTAAAGGGGCTGACCCGCAGGAGGACCTCCGCAGATACGGTCATCGCAATTGCGGCTACGCAATGCTTGATGCGACCGCCTCTGGTTTTAATTTGTTGAATTGGGGAGTCGCGACCCACCTGTTGCCACAAAGATAGGGCGAGGAACGGATATTCCTCGCCTGAGGGCGTCAGAAGGTGGTCCAGTTCTCTTCCGCTGCGGCGTTGGCGGCCGCGGGTTTTACGGCCGGCGCTTTCGGCGCGGCGGCTTTCACGGCGGCGGGTTCGGTCTGCTCCGCCAAACGGAACACCGAAACGCTCTGCAACAGCATGTCGGCCTGCTCTTCCAGCGAATCGGCGGCGGCGGCGGACTCTTCCACCAGCGCGGCGTTCTGCTGAGTGGTATGGTCCATTTCGACGATCGCCTGGCCAATCTGGGCGATGCCGCGCGTCTGTTCATCGGAGGCGGCGGCGATCTCGGCCATGATGTCGCGCACGTGGGTAACCGAGCGGACGATCTGCTCCATGGTATTGCCGGTGCTTTCCACCAGTTCGGTGCCGGTTTTCACCCGGCTGACCGATTCGGCGATCAGCCCTTCGATCTCCTTGGCCGCCTGGGCGCTGCGGCTCGCCAGGCTGCGCACTTCGCTGGCAACCACCGAGAAGCCCCGGCCCTGTTCGCCGGCGCGCGCCGCTTCGACCGCGGCGTTGAGCGCCAGGATGTTGGTCTGGAAGGCAATGCCGTTGATCAGGGTGGTAATTTCGGCGATACGCTGCGAACTGCTGGAGATATCGCGCATGGTGCTGACCACGTTTTCCACCAGCTTGCCGCCCTGCTGCGCGGTCTGCGAGGCGTCGGTGGCCAGCTGATTGGCGTGATGGGCGTTGTCGGCGTTCTGTTTCACCGTGGCGGTCAGCTGTTCCAT